>NZ_JAKEVJ010000024.1:0-62733 GCF_022398425.1 Shewanella sp. Isolate7
TGGGGGATACGCCTTGCTGCTCCTGTCGAAGCTGGTTTACCCATTTACGCATGGCTGAATTACTGACGCCCATCGCGCTTGCAGCCTCAGTTATGCTGTATCCCTGTTTCGTTACCAGCTGCGCAGCTTCTAATTTGAACTCTGCACTGAATGTCGGTCTTGTGTTCTTCATTTCTACCACCTTTTCTCTGGAAGTGAGTCTATCACTTCGTCTATTCAGGTGGCCAAATTCACTATGCCACTACATTACCCATAGAAATTTTCATCCGAAAATGACGAGTTAGCGTTAATGCTTAAACTCGGAAATGTCCAAAAGTGATTTGATTTTAACCGACCTGATGATCCAACACGGCCAAATCGAAGAGATGGATAACTCAGTGTAAACATGCTTTTGGCCTTCGAAATCAGGGATGATTTCGCAGAGCATCCATGGATGGACTTGAACAACATCCCTGTATAACGACCAGTTCGGCATCCATGCCTCTCGTTCATAAGCACGAAGCTTCGCTTCATTCACCGTGCCAAAAGAATGTTTGCACATGAGGTCGTTCCTTCACATCCATGTGATCACGACATTTGTGCTTCCTGCACTTCACCTGCGGCAGGCAATTGATAACAGTTGCGGCTAACGCTAAAACGAAGGCAACCAATACAAAGAAGGTTACCCCTTTAACGCAAAAAAGGGCTTAGATTCTCATCTAAGCCCTTTTAATCTTAACGCTAACCCGATGCTATAAGCATCAAACCTGCGCCTTCATTAATCGCAGTGATTAATGAACAATCTCCATTTCTGCCAACAGGTTATCGGCATGATCCAGATACTTCATCACCCATAGCATGTAACGGCTGTCTACCTGGATAGAGCGGTTGGTTTCGGTATCGTAACCCCAGTCGCCAATAATAGACTCATACACACCGTCAAACAGCAGACCGACCAGCTCGGCGCGGCCGTTAAGGGTTGGTGAACCTGAGTTGCCACCTGTGGTATCCAGGGTCGACAGGAAGTTTACCGGCACTGAGTCGATAGACTTCACATAGTAGTCGCCGTATTGCTTCTGCTTGATCAGCTCAAGCTGCTTCTTAGGCGCGTCGAATGGCACTTCACCCGTATCTTTGGCCACTATGCCTTCAAGACGAGTGAATGGTACGGCATGCAGACCATCTTGTGGCGAGTAGCCCTTAACATGACCCACGGTGACACGTAGGCTAGAGTTCGCATCGGCATAAACCGGCTTACCCAGCTCCTTGTTGTAGGCGATGATGGCATCCATATATTGAGGACGCACCTTCATCAGCTTGCCGTATAGTTCCTTCTCTTTCTTTTCCTGAGCCATATCTGTGTCATACATGGCAACCGCAAACTTGATGAAAGGATCTTTAGAGGCCTTGAAATCGGCAACCGACTTATCCATCCAGGCAAGACGAGTCGCCTTGTCGCCCAGCTCAGTCTTGGCGTACATCTTGTCTAGCACCTTGCTGAGTTTAGCCGCATCGAACTTCTTGCCAATACCAAAGGCCTTGTCCAGCTCAGGGATGCGCTCTTCGCTCGGCAGCTGGGCGTAACGGGTCAGCAGATCCAGTACCACGGCCTTGTCGACGCTTGGGGCATAACGACGGTCGATACGCTCGAGGCCCGACTTGAAGCGAGTCATGTCGCGCTCCTGGTAACCTGGCTCGCGGGCCATGTCGTCCAGTTGCTTCTCGTTCGCCAGACGGTATAGCTTACGGGCAGTCGGCAACATGGTGGTGTAACCGATATAACCCAAGATGATGTCGCGGGCCTGATGCTCCTGGCTTTCTTTAATCAGCTTGTCCAGCTCGGCCATGGTCTGGCCATACTTAGCCTGACGCTGGCTGTCTTTGTTGATCCAGCCAGTGAGTGCCGCCTCACGCGCCTTACGATCGTCGAGCATGGTCGACTTGCCATAGAACTCGATCATCGAGGTGAAATTCTTGGCATAGTTGGCCAGGCCGGCGATCAGGCTCTCGTACTTGATACGCTCGTCGCTACCTTCTGGGGCGGTTTCCTTGATGATCTCGATGAAGCGTTCACGCAGCATCTTGCCTTCTGGATAAGCCCACTCGAACTGGTTTTCCACTTCGTTGGCGGTGCGGTAACGGTTGGTGCGACCCGGATAACCGGCCACCATCACGAAATCGCCATCGCTGACGCCCTTGGCCGATACCTTAAGGAAACTCTTTGGCTCGTAAGGCACGTTGTCTTTGCTGAAATCGGCCGGCTTGCCGTCTTTAGAGACATAGCCGCGATAGAAAGAGAAGTCGCCGGTATGACGTGGCCACATCCAGTTATCGATGTCGCCGCCATACTTACCTACGCTGGCTGCCGGGTTGTATACCAGACGCACGTCGCGGATTTCCAGCTGCTTCACCAGGTAATATTCCAGGCCGCCGTGGAAGCTGTAGACCTGACAGCGATAGCCGTCATCGGCCTCACACTGAGCAACCAACTGCTTCTCTTTGGCTTCGATGCCCTGATAGAAATCGTTACCTACCTTGTTTTCCAGCCCCTGCTTCACCTTGTCGGTCACATTGGTAACTTCCTCGGTGACATAGATGCGTGAGCCTGGGGTGGCTGGCAGCTCTTCGCCATAGTTCTTGGCCAGGAAGCCATCTTTTAGCAGATTCTTCTCTGGCGTCGAGTTGTATTGAATCGAACCATAGGCACAGTGATGGTTAGTCACCACCAGGCCCTTTGGCGACACAAAAGACGCGGTACAGCCACCTAGGCTGATCACGGCGTTCATGGGAAATTCGGTGAGTTTAGAGATAGATTTGGCGTCGATTTCCAGCCCTTTAGCCTTCAGCTCATCTGCCATGGCAGGCAGTTGATAGGGCTGCCACATCCCTTCATCGGCTTGAACGCCGAAGGCAGCGGCAAGCGCCACTGACACGAGTAACTTTTTCATTTGCTAAGTCCGTTTTATCGTTATAAAAATTTTTATAATACCCAATGGGTTGTTAAAGCCTCAGTTGCTGGGGCCTTAAAATCCCTACAAAAAAGTCGGGCAATGGCCCGACTTTATCATAAATTGTTGAGTAACAAACAGCTTAGCAAATCAGCGAAAAGGTAAGCAGGTATTTCCAGCCCCCTCCCCCTTCGCTTTAGCGCCCATTGTCAGGCGATTTTTACAGTGCGACCCAGAGCTGAGCGGCAATAATCACCAATCCCAGCAGCGCAGTTGTCGCCAACGCGGGCAGACCACCACTCACCTGATAACCGCCCAGGTTCTGTTTACGCTGTCCCAGCGCCATGGCGATAGGCAGGAAGATGATCATCACCACCAGCGGCAGGGCCGCGAAGCCTAACACCTTAATGAAACCATCGGGATAGTAGAGCGCGCACAGCAGCGGCGGCACAAAGGTCACCAGCCAGGTCTGAACGCGGCCCAGCAGGTTTTCTCTGGCGCGGGTCAGCTCGGCTATATAGTCGAACAGGCTCATGGTGACCCCGAGGAAGGAGGTGATCAGCGCCAGGTTGGCAAACAGGTCGATACATTGCTGCAATATGCTCGAGTGGGCAATCCCCTGCAGCGCGGCGACCAGCTTAGGCAGAGAACCCTCGAAGCCGTGCACGGTAGCGCCGCCCACCGTGCCCAGGGTCACCATCAACCAGAGGATGTAGCACACCAAGGGGATGGTCGAGCCAATCATGAGCACCTTACGCAGCGACATGGCATCACCATCCAGGTAGCGCACTATGGTCGCGATACAGACATGGAAGCCGAAAGAGGTAAACACCACAGGGATGGCCGCCAGCCAGAGGTTACCCAGCTCGCCCTTAGACACGAGCTGCGCGGCAGATTCCCGCAGAATGTAGTTCGGGCTCACCTCGGGTAGCAGGAAGAGCACCACGATGACAAACAGGGCCACCATGGCGGTAAACAGCACCCGAGAGACCTTGTCGATCCAGGAGACACCTATGGCGATGAAGCCACCGAAGATAAAGGTAAAGAGTAATACCGCCGCCTCATGACTCACCTCGATCCCTAAGGGTTCGAAACGGGATTTCAGCAGGGATGAGCCGCCCATCAGATACACCATGGTCAGGGCGAATAACAGGCTCAAGAAGGAGCCGCCTTGAATGAGCTGTCCTACTTTACCTAGGGTCTTGCCCGTGATGGCGTGAACATTCAACCCCACCCCGGCACGTAAATTAATCTCTAACATGAGTAGCGAGGTGTAGATGGACACCGCCCAAATCGCTACCAGTAATAGTAAGGCTGGAATCGTCCCCAAAGAAGCCGTTGCCAGAGGCAAGGCCAACATGCCGCCCCCAATTGCGGTACCCGCAACGATGGCAATAGAGCCAAGCATTTTTAAGTTCACAAATTAGTCCTGTCTTTATTTATTATCTCTTTTTGGAAGGTCAGATTTAGAACGACTGCGAAGGCGGGATTTAGTCATGAAACACGCTAAGTGATAGCCTCCTAACCGAACTAAGGATCTCTGCCCTAGCACGCGTTGGGTTGGCCTCAACAGCTTAGCTTTTACTATCTTCCGATCTAGCTAAGCCCCTGAGGCTGCCTAAATCGGTAACAATATCGATAGGTTTGTTTCATCACTACCTTTACTCTATAAATTTGACTGTTTGGCACATTAACAGAGCCACAGGCGGCGCACAAGGTATGCAAGATGATCGGATGCAAGTTTGTACAAAGGCGTAAAATGCCCGAAACAAGCTGTCTACAGAGTGATCACCCCAGGCGAGTTGGCAACGCCTTGCGCCGCTAACGGATTTGAGTATAATGGCCGCCACTGCTTCAGGGGAGTAGCTAACAAGGCGAGCCAATTTGCCTTGAGTGAGTGTCAACATACTTGGCCACATGCCATGGTACTCACGGTAAGGGGAGCACCTCTTACTTTGCAAGACCTGAGCACGGTTACCGTTCATTCATTAGGGGGCGGCGGATCGTGCTTGGATTTTTTGCCCCCTTAGGAACTATGATGGAAGCATTACTCGCCTCAACCTTCACCGTCGCCATTGCCGAGATAGGTGACAAGACCCAGCTGCTGGCATTGATCCTCGCCGCAAGATTCAAAAATAAGACCGCCATCATACTAGGGATACTGCTATCGACCCTGGCGAACCACTTTGCCGCCGCCTGGCTAGGCCAATGGGCCATCAACTGGATAAGCCCTGAAATGGCCACCTATATCGTCGCCTTCTCCTTCTTCGCCATCGCCCTCTGGGTACTGGTGCCCGACAAGGTCGACGCCGAGGAGAGCCGTTTCTATCAGATGGGCCCCTTTATCGCCACCTTCATCCTGTTTTTCCTCGCCGAGATGGGCGATAAGACCCAGGTAGCCACCGTCGTGCTGGCGGCCAAGTATGATGCCTTGCCCCTGGTCGTCCTGGGTACCACGCTGGGGATGATGATCGCCAACGTACCCGTAGTGATCGCCGGGCATTTCAGCGCCGACAAGCTACCGCTTAAGTGGATCCACCGCGGCTGCGCCGCCCTGTTTGCCCTGCTTGGCGTGGCCACCCTGCTCTACTAACCCCTAGCGCTAAGGACTAAGGGCTAAACCTAAGCGCTAAACCTAGAAACAACAAAGCCAGTGATGTGAGTCACTGGCTTTTCAATTTTAGTTGCAGTTAGCAGCCGGGTAGCGACTAACAACCGAGTTACTGCTAGCGACCGAGCCCCTGCTTGATGCGCTGACCATAGTCTTCATCGGCCTTGAAGAAGTGGGCCAACATGCGCTCCTGCACCTCCTGACTTGCCTGGCTCAGAGAGCCCGAGATGGTCGCCGCCAATCTGGCCTTTTCTTCCTCAGAGAAGATGCGATACAGGTTGCCCGCCTGGGTATAGTCATCCTGATCGTAACGGCTGTAGCGATCGGCTTCGCCATCGAGTCTCAGCGGTGGCTCGGCAAACTGTGTAGGCTCCACCAAGGCAGACTGTGTGCTGTTCGGCCCATAGTTGACGCTGGCATCGCCACCTGTCTGACTGCCACTGAATGGACACTGAGTCCCCGCCATGGCGCCACCACGCTGATGATGATTCGCCTTAGCCGCATGGGGGCAGTTAACCGGCAGCTGATTATAGTTGGCACCGATGCGGTAACGCTGGGCATCGGCATAGGCAAACAGGCGCGCCTGCAACATCTTGTCGGGCGAGGCCCCCACCCCAGGTACCAGGTTACTCGGCGCCAGGGCCACCTGCTCTACCTCGGCAAAATAGTTCTGTGGCAGACGATTAAGCTCCAGCACACCTATCTCGATCAGCGGGTAGTCGGCGTGAGGCCATACCTTAGTCAGATCGAATGGGTTAATATGATAGGTGTTGGCATCAGTCTCGGGCATGATCTGCACATTCACCGTCCAGCGTGGGAAGTTGCCATCCTGTATCGCCGCCACCATGTCACGCTGTGACGAGTCGGGATCGATACCCTTGAGCTTGTCTGCCTGCTCGTTGGTCAGATTCACCACACCCTGCTGCGACTTGAAGTGGAACTTCACCCAGAAACGCTCTCCCTTGGCATTCCAGAAGGAGAAGGTGTGCGAGCCGTAGCCGTGCATCTGACGATAGTTGGCGGGAATACCGCGATCTGACATCAAGATGGTGACCTGATGCATCGCCTCAGGGTTGAGTGACCAGAAGTCCCACATCGCCTGCGGATCTTTCAGGTTCGTCAAAGGGTTACGCTTCTGAGTGTGGATGAAGTCCGGAAACTTGATACCATCGCGCAAGAAGAAGGTCGGGGTGTTGTTACCCACTATGTCGTGGTTGCCGCGCTTGGTGTAGAAACGCAGGCCGAAACCACGGGGATCGCGCTCGGCATCGGCAGAGCCCATCTCGCCGCCCACGGTCGAGAAGCGCACGAAGGTCTCAGTCTGCTTGCCTTCGCCGTTAAAATGATCGGCGATGGTGTAATCACTCAGATCTTTGGTCAGGGTAAAGGTGCCATAGACACCCGTGCCCTTGGCATGCACCACGCGCTCGGGAATGCGCTCACGGTTAAAGTGGGCCAGCTTCTCGATAAGATGCCAGTCTTGCATTAATAGCGGGCCGCGCTCGCCGGCAGAGAGTGAGTTTTGGTCGTCGGCAATTGGGGCGCCGCTCTGGCTGGTTAAGTAGTTGGTTGTCATAATTCGCTCCATCCTGTTTAGCTTATCTGGCATTTGTTTCGGGGTTAGATTAGGTCTTGCACTAGCGATTGGCTTAAGCCTTGAATCAGCTCAACCAATCTTCGATAACATCAAATATTGTGGCCATAGCGTGTACTCCACTAAGTGCTTGCACCGAAGCTGGCGATGAGCCCTTGCACCAGGCGCTTCACTTAGCTATTTAACTTGTCGATGAAGTAAGATTAGGCGAGCGACAGATTAAGTCAAAACGATTAAAACAAATAACCTTAATCCAATTTACAGATTAAGGTTGAAGCCAGCCTTGCCGCTATGCTCTCGCAGCGATCGCCTTCGCGCTAGATGACAGGAGTACAATTAACTCGAAAACAGCAGGTTAAAGTCGGGAGCAAAAAGCCTGGCAGAGCAGCCTACAATAACCACCGACTCAAACCCGACAGGACAGGAATAGGCAACAGGAACAGACAACTGAAATAGACAACTGAAATAGACAAATGGCGCCTGAGTCGGCGGTTCCCCCTAAAAGAGTGAGTATAAGTCAGCGGGAATGAATCGGCTGAATTGAGTCACTTAAAATAGAGAAGCTGACGCCAATAAACAGGCATAGATAAACAGGAGTCGATAAACAGGATTCGACAAACAGGAACCGATAAATAGAAATCGATGAATAAATAGGACAGGGATATTCGCCGGGCAGGCTACAACCAGAGGCAGAGCGCATTTTCCCGGCGTCATCTGTAGGCTCAGCTCTCCTTGTCGAGCTTAACCTTTGAAACCTGATACAGCTTCACCAGATAGAAGGCATCGATCAGCACGATGAAGAAGTTCACCAATGCCACCGGCAGGGCACCGATCGCCAGGCCATAGGCGACAAACAATGCGGCCCCTATCAGGTTCCACCAACGCAGCTTCTTGATATTTGACATCATGAGGGAGATGGCAACCACCACAGAGGCCAGATAGCCTACCCACTCCCAAATTGTTGCCGTATCCATAGGCACTCCTTAACCCTAAAACACATCTTCCCTAATTATGGCACTAGGCTGCACAGCTGGCAGCCAATCTTTCAAAATTATCTCACCAATTCAGGTGCATGCCAGGGCAATGCCAACCCTAGGGTCTGTTTATCTTTCAGGTTTAATTTTTGTTCAATCTAAACGCGTTTTGCTCAAGGCGCGTGCTGTGTCGCATAGTTACTCTATGTAAATTGCACGCAACACAGGGCAAGGCGCGTTTAAATGAACCCTTTGAACAGCTTTTGTAGGCCATTTCTACGGCGTTATCTCCCGTTCATGTAGATTAACTACACTACACAGGCTCTGCCTTGTATAAATTCCCTACAAAATACAGCAAAAACAAACAGGAAAGGTCAACAGACCCTAACGTTAAGAGATCAGACGACAGCCTGACGCTTAACCACCGCCGCCGTCATACGGGAGATACAGCAGAGCTCACCGGCGCTATTGTGAATGAGGACCTCCCACACAGAACTGCGCTTGCCCAGGTGAACCGGCTTGGCTGTCGCCGTCAGGGTACCGTTGCGTGATGCCTTGAGGTGGTTGGCGTTGATCTCCTGACCGACACAATAGTAGTGCTCAAAATCCACCACGAAGTTGGCCGCATAGCTGGCAACCGTCTCGGCCAGGGCCACATTGGCGCCGCCATGAACTATCCCCAGGGGATTATGCACCGCTGGCGAGGCTGGCATGGTGGCTTTCATGTAATCTTCGCCAATTTCGCTGATGGTGATCCCCAGGGTCTGCATCAGGGTGCCTTTGCCGTGCATGCCTGCGTCCATCTTGGCGCAATCTTCCAGAGTGACGGGTCTAAACCAAATACTCATGTCTCTTTCCACTGCTTACAAAAATCAACAAATAGTCTACTTGGTCACAGGGCAATAAGATATAGGAGAATAAGCTGAGGGAACCAAGGCCTGAGATCGGTATATGCCCAGGGAAAATGGTCCGTCTGGAAGGCGGCGAATTTAGGCAGCAAGTTGGGCATAGGATGATTAAACATGCTGGGAGTGGCCTTCATCCGCCCTGAATTATTAGTCTCGTTTGCCGCCAAATGGCCGCATCAAGTGGGTTTGTGTGACGAATGAAGGCCTAGGGTAACTGGTAAAAATCTCGCACCAAATCAAGGCGCTGGCGCAGCATTTAAGCCGGGCCGGTAACGCGCGACAGTTTAGCCTGAAAACGCAAATTAACAAGCCCGATGAGTTAGGGAAAAACAGAAAATTATCACGGCGTTACCTGAGCCGCAGAAATGGCAAGGCGGCGCTACACAAACCAAGAGAACCGCTAACAAGACGCTAAACTTACGTCTAAAGAGATGAAACACAAGCGAATGCAATCTGTAACAGGCATAAAAAAAGCCAGCTGGGGAGAACAGCTGGCTTTGGGGAGACTCGGCAGACTAGTTGCGGCGACGCAATCCAGTCAGTCCAAGTAACATCAGTCCTAGGTAACCTAACGAACCGCCGTCATCCTTTTCTTTCGGCTCTGGCTTAGGTTCTGGCTTAGGCGCAGGGTAGCTTAGGGCCACGATCACTGGGTCGTGATCCGATGCAGAGAAGGCATTTTCAGACTTCTCAAGCTCGCCTGTGTACTTGCTGCTGTATTCGAACAGGTTCGACTCGACTGAGTTGATATGCCAATCTTGAATATCAACCACTCGCGCAGCCAGGCTAGTGTTGGCTAGCGCATGGTCGAGATTACCTAACTCACCGTTATAGCTGTATGAGTAGGTTGCAGTACCGTGAACCTGAGTATTCAGGTTGACCATGCCGTAGCCCTTCTCGATCTTGCTGCCTTCACGCTCGTACACCTTACCGCCCAGCGTAGTCCAAGAGGCAGTCATGATGTCACGATCCGAGTTTGCCGCGTCATAATCGGTCAGCACACGGATAGGATCTTCCAGGCCATAGGCATTCATGTCGCCGATAACCAGTAAGTCACCTTCAACATCTTGCAGGACATCACCGATCACCTTAGCGGCCGATACACGGAACTCGTTACACTTGCCCTGAAGATCCGCAGGATCGCTGCTGTCTTCAAAGTTAGCCCAGTCTTCGATACAACCCGAACCCTTAGACTTTAAGTGGTTAATCACAACGGTCAGCTTCTCACCATTAACGCTAAAGGCCTGGCCTAAGCTGTGACGCTGGTACTTATCGAACGCAGGGCTTAGCTCAAGCTTATCGCCTTCGCCGCGTGTTACTACGCCTTCCATCGCATGTTGCTCAGGCGTCTCGATAACAAAGGCGTCACCCGTTGGCTCAACCTTGCTTGGACGATAAAGCATGCCTACCGTGATGGCGTCACCGCCGACATACTCGCCCTTGTACTTATCCGCATCCGCAACCTCGATAAACTTATACGCATCGGCGGCTGGCAGGTTAGCATTGAGATCATTGACTAAGTACTGAATCGAACTGTCTTCGCCAAAGCCATTATTCTCGATCTCCATCAAGCCAATGATATCGGCGTTCATCTCGGTCAACGCGCTGACAATCTTAGTACGCTGCAACAGGTAATCTTCTAGGGTATGGGCACCACGACCACAACCTCTTGAAGCATCGGCATCGGCCTGATCCTTACAAGACGCATTTAACGCACCACCCACATCGCTGTCGCTGGTGAACAGGTTCAACACGTTGAAGCTGGCGACACGAATATCACCCTTGGTCGCTACCTCTGGCGCGTCGACTCGATCGTCTTCGCGAATGAAGTCGCCAGCCACGATCTCGTTTGTGGCAACCAAACGATATTCGTTGTAGCTGTAGCTAACGACACCTTCGAGGTTAGTCAGCTGATCGCCCACACGGATATAGCCAGTCTCGGCATTGAAGGTTGGGAAATAAGGTACTTCACCGTTCTTTGCCTTGAAATCAGACTCGACGAACAACTGGTTTGCACGGTTTTTCTTCTCAAGCGCGATAGCCTCGTCTGTCATGGCAGGATAAAGCTGTGTAGGCTTCATCAGCGGCGCCTTGTACGACAACATCATGTTGTTGCGACGCGCGGCATAATCATAGCTAAATGTGCGGCTGACCTTCATGTCGCTACCGGCATCGAGCACCACATTCATGCCTTCGAAACGCTCTAGCGCATCGCCAAGATTTTCGCCGTCAGCCACATAGAAAGGCGTTGCGGCTGGCGCGCCCAGGTTCTCGCCCACTTCCATCTTCTTGTCGGCTTTAATATCGAGCTGAGTCAGGCCATAGTATTCTTTCACCAGACCTTGAACACAGACTTCAACGCCAGGCTGGATCTCTTCACCGGCCGCTTCGCCCAGGTAAACAAAAATACCGTCAGAGGTATAAGGCGAACCGTCGCCCTGAACTTCCTGCAGGTAGAAGCCTTTGAACAGGCTGTCACCACGAGCGGTAACCACACCACGAATAGTGACTTCCTCTTTAGAAGCATACTCGCCGTCGGCGATCAGCGGGCTAGACTTACCGGCGCCCTGTACGCTGTAGATAGGAGTGATCTTGGCACCTGTACAGGTGAAGGCTGGCGCTTCAGGTTCGGTCGGTGCGCTGCTGCCGTCAAGATTACCCAGGCCGCTAAAGGTATCGACAGGCAATACCTTCCACTGGCTCTCGACGAAGACGTTTGATGCGCTAAGCGCATCGGTATTGCGCTGCATTGTGGTATTCATGCCCCAGCCACTAGGCGTTGGCACAGCACCTATGATGTCAACCACTGCACCGTCTTTGACCAGTGCTACAGCATCACCACCGTTGAAATAAAGATTACCCGTGCTGCTGTCGACATCGCTACCTAGGGCGATTTCGGCGCTTGGATGTACGATCACTTTGAGTTTTTTGGCATCTATGGTGAGACCGTCTAGGGCGACCATATCTAAGGCATTGGTAGCGCCATCTTTGTAGCGCACCAGCTTGTAGCCGGTAAGATCTAAGGCGGCGTCGCCTGAGTTATACAGCTCGATCGCCTTATTGTTGCTGTTGCCTTCAACGTATTCGCTGATGAGCAGGTCGGCTTTCGCAGAAACGGGCAAAGCCGCGGCTATTGACAGCGCAAGCACTGACAACTTTTTAACATTATCCATTGTTCAACCCCATTTTTATAATAATGCCGCTAATTTTTATTAACGTGCGGCGAGATTGTTACAGAAGTGCCCAAGCCAATTTGTGATATAGATCACATTCCAAAATAGCGAACATTATGTTTATAAAATGCGGTTAATATCTATACAGGAGATGGCATACATATTAGTAAATTGTGATTAAACGATTGGTTTCACGGCACAAAAGTAAAGGCCGTCGATATTCATTCGTGACAGGTTCAGAGAATATCAAATAAAACAATAGATAAGTCTGAGCATTTAAACGCTCACCATCAGACCTGATTAGTATAAATACTCAATGAATTTACAAACCGCGGTTTCAAATTTTGGTCAATTTAACTTTTTTAACGGTGAGAAGGTGAAATGTCGAAAGTGTGACAAGCCGCAACCTGGGTTGGTCAGAATAGCGCTCAAAATCAAATCAGCTTCGGCCAAGCGCCTAACGCATTGGGACAATTAAGCGCCAAAACTAAGCCAAATGCTAAGCCCAGCATCCACCGGGCTTTGACTTGCTGTCTTTAATATCCCGAATGGATTAACAAAATTCGAAGTGACAGGCGTTTGCCTGGGACCAGCGCAGCAGCTCGACCCGGTTACGTGATTGTGTCTTACGGAAGATAGAGGAGATATGGGCCTTGACCGTATGCTCACTGATACAGAGGCGATCGGCGATCTCCTTGTTGCGGGCACCGCTGGAGACCAGCTGTATGATGGTACGCTCACGGCTGGTGAGCTTTTGCAGCATGGCAACCATATCCTGGGTCAGCTCGACGCCACTGTCCTGGCGACTAACAAGCTGTCGAAACACCTTAGAGATCAATGGTCTGTCATACCAAAGCTCATCGTTCACCATCTTACGCAGGCCGGTCAGCGAGAGATCCATACGCTGATCGGAAAACAGCAACCCACGCACCCCAAGCAGCAGGGCCGATTCAGGCTCCAGGCTGCCACGTTCGACCTGATAGAGGGCGATAGGCACATGGGGTAATAGACGTGCAACGATCAGGGGCACGCCCTTGCTGTCAAGCGCCGCCCCTTTCTGGGCAATAAGGTAGAAACTGTTGCGATCACGCTCGGGGTCCAGGTCACTGACCTGACGTGCGATACGTGTCTTTAAGCCGATGGATTCGGCCAGAACGGCCAGATGGCACGGTGTTGAATCTTGGTGCAGAAAAACCAGTTCATCAATTTTACTCATACGCTTCTCTCCCTGAAAAGCATCTCAACGCAATTAACCATATGTGAGTAAGCTATCCCTGTTATTGATCTTTATGAACTTCATTCCTCCTAGCCATAGATAGCACTGAATCTATTCAGCCATGACTAGTAAAAAAGTATGTCGGCTATATTAACTAACTCGAGTGAGAATAGTTATCACTATTAGTTATATAAAGCTGACTAATCACATCATTAGCATATAATAATGCTTCTGATGTGATAGGCAAGCTACAGATTATTATTACTTTTTCAGGTTCAGCAGCAGTCTGTCATGCCAGCGGGAGAGAAGCAGCACGCTCGCTAGGGCACCAATTAGCGCCATCCCCATGTCAGACTGGGTGTCCCACACATAGCCCTGAGTGCCCAGGAATGCCTCGGCATCTTCACCGGTAGCCAGCGCCACCCACCACTCGACCAACTCATAGAAGGCCGACAATGCCAGGGCGAAACAACACACGAGGAAATGACACCAGGCGCCTTGTTTCACCACCTCGAGCCGCAGAAACACCTCCCTTGCCAGCAGCGCGGGAATAAAGCCCTGGGCAAAGTGCCCTACCTTGTCATAGTTGTTGCGCTCGCTGCCCATCCAGTCGGCCAGGGTGTCAAACAGGGGCACCTCGGCATAGGTGTAGTGGCCACCCACCATGAGTATGACGGCGTGGATCAAGATAAGCCCGTAGGCCAGAGAGGTCAGCGGGAAATTTTTACGGGTAAGAAACAGGATAGGCAGGGCGATCAGCGCGGGGACGACCTCTAAAAACCAGGTAAAGCTATCTTTTGGTTCTATCCCTGACCAGATCAGCACGGCGAAGAAAATTGTGAGCCACACGGTGCTTTTATTCAAAATAAGAACTCCTTAGATGATATTGTTTTAATATCAGAATAATAACTTTAGCCATCTAGCCCTCCACACTGACTAAAAAAGGTGCTATTTTGTGGAGGCATTGACAGGCAACAGATAAAAATCACCACAAGAACAGGGCTTGTAGACCTTTCTGGGCGCATTTTTACCAAGGTTTAGAGGCTTTGCAGCGAAAATGCTTGCTCTGTGTAGTCATTCTACACAAGTCGGCCAGCAACCGCATAGCGTCTCCATAAACCTTGCCCGACCGAGTTCAGCGTCCTGCCAAAAGTAGAAGTTCAGCGTCCCATTTTGGCTCAATGCCAGCAGCAAGACGATGAAGATTCGCTGGTATCAGGCCACCGAACGAAAGCCGAGTAGAAAGAGTCCTCGAGAGCGATACTCACCTAGCAACAATTGAGCAAGAGGGTACCTAAATCATGGCGAAACATTCGCTGGACAAGGATAAGATCAAGATCCTGCTGTTGGAAGGCGTCCACCAATCTGCGGTAGATGTATTCAAGCGTGCAGGTTACAACAACATCGAATATCACAAGGCATCACTGGGGGAAGAGGAGCTGTTAGCCTCGATTAAAGATGCTCACTTCGTTGGCATCCGATCCCGTACCCAACTCACCAAGGCCGTGCTGGACAAGGCTGAAAAGCTGGTCAGCGTAGGTTGTTTCTGTATTGGGACCAACCAGGTCGATCTCGCCGCCGCCGAGAAACTGGGTATTCCGGTGTTCAACGCGCCGTTTTCCAATACCCGCTCCGTCGCCGAGCTGGTACTGGGTGAGATCATCATGCTGCTGCGTGGTATTCCACAGCGCAACGCCCTGGCCCATCGTGGAGGCTGGCTCAAGAGCGCCAATGGCAGCTTCGAGGCCCGCGGTAAGACCCTTGGGGTGATAGGCTATGGCCACATTGGTACTCAGTTGGGGATCCTGGCCGAGACCTTAGGCATGCGCGTCATCTTCTTCGATATCGAAGACAAGCTACCTCTGGGTAATGCGCAACAGATCCACTCGCTTGAACAACTACTGTCACTCGCCGACGTAGTAAGCCTGCATGTACCTGAGACACCGCAGACCAAGAACATGATTGGCAGCACTGAACTGGCCGCCATGCGTCAGGGCAGCATACTGATCAATGCCTCACGCGGCACTGTGGTGGATATTGACGCCCTGGCCGAGGCGATCCGCAGCGATCATATCGTCGGCGCCGCCATCGACGTCTTCCCGGTCGAACCTAAGTCGAACAACGACGAGTTTGTCAGCCCGCTGCGCGGCCTGGATAACGTCCTGCTCACGCCACATGTGGGCGGTAGCACCCAGGAAGCCCAGGAAAATATCGGTATCGAAGTCGCTGGCAAGCTGGCGAAATACTCAGACAACGGATCGACCATGACGGCCGTTAACTTCCCAGAGGTATCGCTGGCACAGCATAAAGACACCTCGCGTCTGCTGCATATTCACCATAACCGTCCAGGTATTCTGATCAAGATTAACCAGGCGTTTGCCGAGAAGGGAATCAACATCGCCTCTCAATACCTGCAAACCACCGCAGAGATTGGTTACGTGGTAATGGAAGTGAACTCAGATCAGGCCGATGAGGCGCTGGAAGAGATGAAGGCGATCGACGGTACCATCAGGACCCGTCTGCTGCACTAAGACGGCCCCGTCTTTGCGATAAAAAGCATCGCGATATAAAGGCATCACTCTGTGATGCCTTTTTCTTTTACCACACGGCACTCCTCTGCACCACCCACACTGACATCATAGACTGAGCAAAGATTGACTCTAGCGAGTTTCTTACCGTGAAGATGCAAAAACCACCAAGCCAAAAGCGCTTAGGGATCATAATTTTAAAGATTCGGCCTTACCGCCCCTTTAAATTTCTTACTGCGCCCCTATATTGATGACAATGAGCCCATTAAGGGTACAATCAAACCTCTGCCCAATCGCCCAGGAACATGATATGACGCTTACCGTTTCTCAACCTCAGTGGCCCCTCAATGAGGCGCAACCGGCCATCGTTTTCAGCCAACTCTCCCATCTCGGCCTTATCTCAGTTACCGGCGAGCAGGCGCGGAGTTTTATTCATGGTCAGGTGACCACAGATATCACCTCACTGGCAGACAACCAGTGGCGCTGGGGCGCCCACTGCGATCCTAAAGGCAAGATGCTGGCCAGCTTCAGAACCTTCGCTCATCAAGATGCCCTGCTGATGATGATGCCAAAAGAGACACTGGCACTCGACCTGCCACAGCTACAGAAATATGCCGTGTTCAGCAAGGCTGAACTCGTCGATGCCAGTGAAGACTGGTTCCTCCTGGGGGTCACCGGCGAGCAGGCCGGCGTCTGGCTAAGCCAGACCTTCGGCGAGCTCAATGCCGAACTCACCACCATCCCAGCTGGCGTCATCCTGCGCGACGGCGAGCGCTACATCATAGCGGTAAAGGCCGAGGCACAGACTGAGCTAGCGACCAAGATAGATCAGCCCATCTATGATGCCAGCGCCTGGCAGGCGGTAGAGATAGCCGCAGGTCTGCCTAACGTCTATGCCCGTCATCAGAACCAATTTGTGCCGCAGATGTGTAACCTGCAGGCGGTCGATGGCATCAGCTTTACCAAGGGTTGCTACATGGGCCAGGAAACCGTAGCCCGCATGAAGTATCGTGGCGGCAATAAGCGCGCCCTCTATATCGCCAAAGGCTCGGCCAGTGTGGCTATCGATGCGACCAGCCAGCTCGAGATCAAGCTAGAAGACGATGAGGGTTATCGCCGCGCCGGCACCATACTGGAAGCGGTGCAGCGTGATGGCCAGCTGCTAATGAGCGTCGTGCTACCCAATGATACGGCATTAAGCGCTCAGCTAAGAGTGGCGGGCGATGAGGCATCAGCGCTCACCCTGGTACCGCTGCCTTACTCGCTAGATGAAGAGTAACCGATTTAATCAAGAAGGCGCCCATGGCGCCTTTTTTAATGCACAGTCTTGGCACTTTTTAATGCACGGTCTTGGCACTATGCAGCGCGCCTATCCCTTACCTTAATGCCCTTGCTCTAATCTTCTCGCTCTAATCCCCTTGCACTAATCCCTTGCACTAATCCCTTGCACTAGTCACCTTGCAATGAGGCCCGTCATAAAGCCTGTCATGGCTCTTGGCCGACTCGCCAGCCTTCCGGCCTGTTTCCCGCATCCTTTATTTTAGGGAAAGACTCCCGCTAAACAGATGAAAATAAGCCGATTTAATCAGTCCTCTGGGTGTCATCCACAGGCATAAATCCCCGAAGTTGTCACAGCAGAAAGATCCTTTGTTCGAGGCGCCGCGTAAGTAACAGATATCACCCCACAATTGAGCTAGGTTGGCGGTTGCAATCTGCTATCGATAAGGTTATCAATGGGTTTAATGGAAATTGTGCCAGGAGTGTTTCCCTGCGCTTGGGCAAGCTAAACGATAAGGACGGGCAATGACGAGTGTCGCGACCCTGAGCGAGATCTCAAAGGGCTTCAACGATGGCGATAAGTTTCACCTGGTGCTGGACAGGCTCGACCTCAGGCTTGCCCTTGGCGAAACGGTCGCCCTCACAGGCCCGAGTGGCAGCGGCAAGAGTACGTTGCTGAATATCATCGCCGGTTTCGAGCGTCCCAGCTCGGGCACCCTCTCCCTGCTGGATCAAGATACCCGAGGCTGGGACGACAGCCGCTGGAGCCAGTTCAGGCACCGGCAGTTAGGCGTGGTATTCCAACAATTTAACCTACTCACCCCACTCAATGTCGCAGACAACATCGCCTTTCCCCTGCATCTACAGGGGGATGACTGGAATACCTGGTGCGATCACCTCGCCGACGCGCTCGGGCTAAGACCCCTGCTCAAGCGCCATGTGGATGCCCTGTCCGGTGGCCAGCAGCAGAGAGTCGCCATCGCCAGGGCCCTGGCCCACAAGCCAGCCCTGCTGCTGGCAGATGAACCCACGGGTAACCTGGATCAGACCACCAGCCTGGAGGTGATGGAGCTGATCTGTGCCCTGGCGGGCGAGCACGACACCAGCATCTTGATGGTGACTCACTCCATGGAGTGCGCCTCCTTTATGCTGCGACGCTGGCACCTGGATCTCGGGCGGGTGCATGAGTAGCGCCAATGCGCTGCTGCGCGCCACCCGCCTCACCCTCAGAGTCTTTGCCGCCCACTATAGGAAGGCGCCGCTGCAGGCCGGCGCCATACTCATAGGCATAGTGCTGGCGGTCACCCTGCTGACTGGCGTCAGGGCCACCAACGAGAGCGCCATCGAAAGCTATGGCCAGGCCAGCGAACTGCTGAGCGGCCAGGCAAGCCATCTGATCACGCCGCTACCGGGTAAGCCACTGTCAGAATCGCTCTATTTCGAGCTAAGAGCCCAGGGATTCCGCCCTAGCCTGGCAGTTCTCGAGGGCACGGCGGTCGACGACGCCCAGCACCGCTGGCAAGTGACCGGCAGCGATCTTATCGCCGCCCTCTCGGCCACCTCCTCCTCAGCCCCTGCCCCAGCCCCAGCCCCAGCCCCAGCCCCTGCCTCCGCAGGCCAGCGGGCAGCTGCTGCTCCCGCTAAGCCCGACATGCCGCTAAGGGGCCCGCTGCCCCTGGCGGCCATGTTGGCGGGCGAGCCGCTAGTTGTGATGAGTGAGCAAAGGGCGAGTCTACTCCCCGAGCCCTGGCTTACCTTGAATGATACGCGTCTCAAGGTGGTGACCGTTGATGAGGGTTACCGCCTGGGCGATCGCCTATTGATGGATATCTCCCTGGCCCAGCAGCTGCTGGATAAACCCGGCCAGCTCAGCTATATCGCCCTATTTGACCCGCCCGGCGAAGGTCAGCAACAACTCACATCACTGCTCAATGGTCGCGGCAACCTGATCGAGAGCGACCAGGGCGAGGCGATGAAGGCCCTGACCAACAGCTTTCACCTCAACCTCACCGCCATGAGCCTGCTGGCCTTCATCGTCGGCCTATTTATCGCCTATAACGGTGTGCGTTACAGCCTGCTTAAGCGTAAGCGGCTGATCATCCAGCTGCAGCAACAAGGCGTGCGCCGCACCGCCATCATGATATCTCTGACTTTGGAACTCACCCTGCTGGTGCTACTGGGCTCGCTGGTTGGTTTCATCCTGGGATTACAGCTGAGCTACTGGTTGCAGCCTATGGTGTCTGTCACCTTAGAGCAGCTCTATGGCGCCAACATCTTACCGGGGCGCTGGCGTTGGCAATGGCTGGCCCAGGCGAGTCTGCTGACCCTGATCGCCGCCCTGCTGGCCTGCACCTCGCTGTTAAGGGAGCTCATCAATCAGCCCCTAGCCCAGAGTAGCGGTCAGCTCAGCCTGCAATGCAGCAGCCAGCAAGCGCAAAACCGCCTCATGATCCTTGCCAGTGTGTTGGGCGCCATAGCCCTTATCCTGATGCCGCTGAGCCAGGACTACCGGCTCACCATGGCGCTGCTCGGCCTGGTGGTTATCGCAATCCCGCTGGCCTTGCCCTATCTGCTGAGACAGCTTATTGGCCTGCTACAAGGCCTCTGCCCCAAGGGGCTGATGAGTTACCAGGTGAGTGAAACCCGTGAGCTGCTGGCACCGCTATCGCTGGCCATGATGGCCATGTTATTGGCGCTCACCGCCAACATCGCCATGAACAGCCTGGTGGGTAGCTTCGAGATCACCCTCAAGCAGTGGCTGGATGCCAGGCTGCATGCCCAGCTCTATCTGCGTCCCCCCGCCAACCAGATGGCCGAGGTGGAGAAGGCGCTGAGCGATGCGCCCGAGGTGAGCGGCCTGTATAAGCAGTGGCTGCTGAGGAGTCATTATCAACAGACCCCCATCTTCCTGTTGACCCGGGACCCCTACTCCATAGAACACACCATCATCAAGCAGGCAAGAGAAGATCTGTGGCGAGTTTTTTTCTCGACCAATCCTGATACGACGCCACTCGCCCTGGTGAGCGAGCCCTTTGCCATCAAACACGGCAAGCAGCTTGGGGATAAGATACAGATCGCGGCGCTGGGAGAGACAGACCTCACCATAGGCGCCATCTATTATGATTACGGCAACCCCTACGGTGAGGTGATCATCCCGCCATCCCTGTGGCGCAAGGCCGGTCTGGGTGAGCTGCCCTTGAGCCTGGCCCTCAACCTCAACACGGATGTGGCCAAGTTTAGCCAGGCACTCAAGGCACGCTTCGACCTGCCCGATGCACTGATCTACAGCCAGGAGAAGATCAAGGCCCAGGCGATAACCATGTTCAAGCGTACCTTCTCCATCACCCAGGTGCTTAACAGCCTGACGCTGATGGTGGCCGCCATCGGCCTGTTCAGCGCCTGCTATATGTTGACCCAGGCAAGGCTGGCGCCCATCGCGCGCCTCTATGCCCTGGGGGTCAATCGTCGTCAGTTGATATGGCTGGTCATAGGTCAGATGCTGCTCATGGTGCTGCTCACCTGTCTGGTTGCCCTGCCCACAGGCGCCCTGCTGGGCTATCTGCTGATCCATAAGGTCACCCTGCAGGCCTTCGGCTGGACCATCGCCATGGTGTGGGACTGGCTGGCCTACCTGGAACTGGTGGGGCTGGCACTGGTGGCCAGCACACTGGCGGTCGCCTTCCCCCTCTATCAGCAAACCAGGCGCCCCTTGGTATCCAGCCTGCAACGGGAGGTACTATGACGCGCATACTGATCTTCACTCTCTTCGCCCTACTGATACAGGGCTGCGACTCGCCCCAGCAGCAGGCGAGCGGCGGCATGGGCGAGCTCATGGGCCCAGACACCGGCGGTTACGCCGAGGTCATCGAGGGAAAAACGCTCAGCTTCCCTACTGATCACCTCGCCCACGACAAATTCAGGCAGGAGTGGTGGTATCTCACCGCCAACCTCACCACAGACACGGGGAAGCCCTTAGGGCTGCAATGGACCCAATTTCGCATCGCCCTCTCGCCCGAAGCGCCGACATCTGACTCTCCCTGGGCGACCAACCAGCTCTATATGGCCCACGGCGCCATAACCAGCCCGACCACACACAAGGCGAGTGAACTTTGGTCTCGCGGCCTAGACCCAATTGCGGGCGTTCAGGCCTCCCCCCTGACCATAGCACTGGATGACTGGCGCTGGCAGAGCGCGGGGGAACAGCTGTTTCCGGCCACACTGGCGGTCAACGGCGACGACTTTCGCTATCAACTGCAGCTGACAAGCACGGCGCCACTGCAATTACAGGGCGAAGAGGGCTACAGCATCAAGAGTAAGAATGGCGAGGTGGCCTCCTACTACTACAGCCAGCCCTTCATCGACATCACGGGCACTGTCACACTCGAGGGCTTAACTCACAAGGTGGCGGGACAGGGCTGGCTCGACAGGGAGTGGAGTTCGCAGTTTCTCACCCGTCAGCAGCAGGGCTGGGACTGGTTTGCCCTGCGACTCGATGATGGCTCGGCGCTGATGCTGTTTCAGCTGAGATCAAGCGCTGAGCCCTTCTACAGCGCCCGGCGCATGTTTGCCGACGGCAGCGGCCGCAACATAGCGAGCCATGCCATCACGATGACGCCCAGCGACTGGCGGCAGATAGACGAGGCCAGCTACCCGGTGGGATGGCAGATAAGTATCCCCAGCGAGCAGTTGCAGCTAAACATCGCGCCCCTCAATCCAGATAGCCTGATGCCGCTAAGCGTGCGCTATTGGGAGGGCCCCATACAGATTAGCGGCTCCCATCGAGGCCAGGGATATATGGAGCTGACCGGCTACTAGCCGGATATGAACTGAGTTGAGACCGGCTAAGGCAGAGGCCTGCGCTTCTTGCCGGTCCACATGGCTCTCATCAGGTTTTCCCTGTGGGCCAGGCTACCGACAATCACCCCCACAATGTGCACAACAACCAGCGTCAGGCTGAAGTTGGCGAAGAACTCATGCACCTCTTCCAGCGCGCCTTCTGGCCAGGCGGCGATGAAGCTGCCCGCAAGGGGGCCGTGGCCGGTGGTGGCATACAAGGACATGCCTGTCACCGCCGTTAATGACACACAGACGATCAGCGCCACTATCATCAGCCCGCCGGCGGGATTATGGCCCAGATAGTCCTTTGCCCTGCCGGCAAACAGCTGCTTAAGATATTCCAAGGCCTCTGCCGGTGGCCTGACAAAACAGCTAAAACGCGCATGTCGGGTGCCCACCAGCCCCCAAAGGCTCCTGAGCATCAATATACCTAAGATGATATAGCCGCCGTAGCTGTGTATCAGTATCCACTCATCCTCGCCCTCGGTGAGGTAGATCAGGGTAAAAAGCAGCACCAGCGACCAATGAAACAGACGAATAAACAGATCCCACACAGGGATCTCACGCGTATTTTCGTGCGCCATAGCGACCTCCTCTCGGGGCAAAACCTGATTCACTAAATTAGCGCCAACCCAAATAAGCTTAGGCTTTCACCGCAGGAACAAATATCTTCCCGGCCCCTCATTTGGTTATACGCCCCAATCCCACATTGAGCAAATTAACCAGGGTTAAGGTGTTTGAAAACCGCAGATGTCCAGCCCTAAAAACTGTTTAAATTTCGAACTGAGAGTTAGGTCACACGAAAAACTTTGATCTCGATCTATAAAAACCTCAGTTACCTCTCAAGAGGTATACCCCTATCAAAAGCAAGGATTAGACTGAATCCTATCCTAATGCGACCACTCTCCTAAATATCGCCAATATCCCGGGGATCAGGTCGCCAAAGAAGGGTTAACCCATGACACAGGAATATCATGTGACCAGCCTTGTGGTACACGCCGCTCCCGGTAAGGTCGAACAAATAACAGCGGATATCGACGCGCTTGTTGGCGCCGATATTCACGCCATTACCGACGAGGGTAAGTTCATCATTACCCTAGAGGGGGCCACCCAGGGTGCGATCCTCGATAACGTCGAAGCCATCAACGCCCTTAGCGGGGTGTTATCAAGCAGTCTTGTCTATCACCAAGTTGAACCAATAGAAGAAAAGAGTGAGGAAACACCATGAGCATTAGCCGTCGCGAGTTTCTAAAAGCCAACGCCGCAGTTGCCGCTGCGACCACGGTTGGCGTCACTCTGCCAGTGAAAGTAGTTGAAGCCGCTGAGCAGAATGACAACATCAAGTGGGATAAGGCCCCCTGCCGTTTCTGCGGCGTGGGCTGTAGCGTATTGGTCGGCACCAATAACGGCAAAGTCGTTGCCACCAAAGGCGATCCAGAAAGTCCGGTCAACAAGGGCCTTAACTGTATTAAGGGCTATTTCCTGTCGAAGATCATGTACGGTAAGGATCGTCTTACCACGCCATTGCTGCGCATGAAGAACGGCCAGTACGACAAAGAGGGTGAATTCACCCCAGTCAGCTGGGACATGGCCTTCGACACCATGGCCGAGAAGTGGAAACACACACTGAAAACCAAGGGCCCAACCGCCGTCGGCATGTTTGGCTCGGGTCAGTGGACGGTATGGGAAGGCTACGCCGCGTCTAAGCTGCACAAGGCAGGTTTCCTCACCAACAACATAGATCCAAACGCCCGTCACTGTATGGCATCGGCCGTGGGTGGCTTCATGCGTACCTTCGGTATCGACGAGCCTATGGGTTGCTACGACGACCTAGAAGCCGCCGACCAGTTTGTGCTCTGGGGCGCCAACATGGCAGAGATGCACCCTATCCTGTGGGCACGCCTGTCAGACAGCCGCCTGAGCAAGCCAAACAGCCGCGTGCACGTGCTGTCGACCTTCGAAAACCGCTCTTTCGACCTGGCCGACAACCCTATGGTGTTCCGTCCTCAGTCTGACTTAGCGATCCTCAACTTCATCGCCAACTACATCATCCAGAATGGTGCGGTAAACAAAGAGTTCGTCAGCAAGCATACTAAGTTTGCCCTGGGCACAACTGATATCGGCTATGGTCTGCGTCCCGACCATCCGCTGGAGCAGAAGGCCAAGAACCCTGGCAACGGCAAGTCAACCGCCATCAGCTTCGACGAATACGCCAAGTTCGTCAGCACCTACACCCTGGAATATGCCGCCAAGATGAGTGGTGTCGAGCCTGAAAAACTCGAGACCCTGGCCAAGGCCTACGCCGATCCTAAGGTGAAGATCATGAGCCTGTGGACCATGGGGATCAACCAGCACGTGCGCGGTGTATGGGCCAACAACATGCTCTACAACATCCACCTGCTGACCGGTAAAATAGCCACCCCAGGTAACAGCCCATTCTCGCTGACGGGTCAGCCATCTGCCTGTGGTACCGCCCGTGAAGTGGGTACCTTCGCCCACCGTCTGCCAGCAGACATGGTTGTGAAGAATCCTAAGCACAGAGCCGTGGCCGAGAAGCTGTGGCAGCTGCCGGAAGGCACGATTCCGCCTAAGCCTGGCTTCCACGCCGTGCTGCAGAGCCGCATGCTCAAAGATGGCAAGCTAAACTGTTACTGGACCATGTGTACCAACAACATGCAGGCCGGCCCTAACATCAACGACGAGATCTACCCTGGTTTCCGCAACCCAGACAACTTCATCGTGGTCTCGGATCCTTACCCAACGGTTACCGCCATGGCGGCTGACCTGATTCTGCCTACCGCCATGTGGGTCGAGAAGGAAGGTGCCTATGGTAACGCCGAGCGCCGCACCCACATGTGGCATCAGCAGGTGAAGGCTCCCGAGGGCGCCAAGTCAGATCTGTGGCAGCTGGTCGAGTTCTCTAAGCGCTTCAAGGTATCAGAAGTCTGGCCGGCCGAGCTGGTGGCCAAGAAGCCTGAATACGCCGACAAGACACTCTATGAGGTGCTGTTTGCCAACGGAGTGATCAACAAGTTCCCAACCTCTGACTGCAAGGGTGATCTCAACGATGAATCTGAAGCCTTCGGCTTCTACCTGCAGAAGGGTATCTTCGAAGAGTACGCCCAGTTTGGTCGCGGCCATGCCCACGACTTAGCCGACTTCGACACCTACCATGAGACCCGCGGTCTACGCTGGCCTGTGGTCAATGGCAAGGAGACACTGCGCCGCTTCGTCGAAGGCAGCGACCCTTACGTCAAGGCTGGTGAAGGCTTCAACTTCTATGGTAAGCCAGACGGTAAGGCGGTGATCTTCGCCCTGCCTTACGAGCCTGCCGCCGAGGAGCCAAACGCAGAATACGATCTCTGGATGTCGACGGGCCGCGTGCTCGAACACTGGCATACAGGATCGATGACCGCCCGCGTACCCGAGCTGTATCGCGCCTACCCAGATGCACAGATCTTCATGCATCCGGAAGACGCCAAGGCCCGTGGTCTTAAGCGTGGTGATGAAGTGGTCGTGGCCTCGCCTCGCGGTGAAGTCAAGACACGTGTTGAAACCAAAGGCCGGAACAAACCGCCACGAGGCGTGGTATTTATGCCATTCTTCGACGCGCGCCAACTGGTCAACAAGTTGTTACTGGACGCCACAGATCCGCTCTCGAAAGAGACAGATTTCAAGAAGTGTCCGGTAAAAGTGATGAAAGCCTAAAGCGGTTCAACTGAACCCTTTAATCGCTTGAGTCAAACATCAGATATGAAGAGCTAGATATGAGCCAGGTCAATCGCAATAGCAAAGCCAAGGGCGTCAACCGCCGCCAGTTCTTAGCCACTACGGCTAAGGCGGGTTGCGCCGTGGGCCTGCTTGGTCTGGGGGTTACCGGGGTTGCCAAGCAATCCTCACACCTTGACCCTATGGCGATTCGACCGCCTGGCGCGTTAGATGAGCAAGATTTCTTGTCGGCCTGTGTGCGCTGTGGACTCTGTGTCCAGGCCTGCCCCTACGACACCCTGAAACTGGCACGCTGGTTTGAGGGTGCGCCAACGGGCACGCCTTACTTCACGGCGCGCACAGTGCCCTGTGAGATGTGCGAGGATATCCCCTGTGTGAAGGCCTGCCCCTCCGGCTCGCTGGATCACGCCTTGACCAATATCGATGAGGCCAAGATGGGGATTGCCGTACTGATCGACGAGAAAAACTGCCTCAACTTCAAAGGGCTGCGCTGCGACGTCTGTTACCGCGTCTGCCCCTTGATCGACGACGCCATCACGCTCGAACGCCAGCACAATCAACGCAGCGACCATCACGCCATGTTTCTGCCCACAGTCAACAGCGACACCTGTACCGGCTGTGGTAAATGCGAACATGCCTGCGTGTTGGAAGAGGCGGCGATCAAGGTGCTGCCGGCCCATATCGCGCTCGGTAAGACGGCAACACACGATACCTATATCAATACCGAAGAGACCACGCTTGAGATGTTAAACAAGGGGCTCACACTATGACGAGCAATACGAAGATGAAGACGCCTGGCGCGGCTCAGACGCGTTTCGCTCAGGCGGCGATAGATGAACTGGGCTGGTGGCGCGCTCACAAGTTCCTGTTCCTGCGTCGTGCCAGTCAGTTGTGTGTGCTGCTCACCTTTGCCATCGGCCCTTGGATGGGGCTCTGGGTACTCAAAGGCAATCTCTCTTCCAGCGAGCTGCTGGGCACTATCCCGCTGTCGGATCCCCTTGTGACCCTGCAAGTGCTGATGACGGGACACCTACCCGAGACCGCGCTGCTTATCGGCGCGCTGCTGATCGCCCTCTTCTACCTGCTTGCAGGTGGACGGGTATTCTGCAGCTGGGTTTGCCCGGTCAACCTAGTCACCGACAGTGCAAGCTGGCTAAGGCGCAAACTGCGTCTGCCACGCACCGCCGAGATGCCTAGGAACCTGCGCTACTACCTGTTGGCCCTGGTGCTATTACTGCCCTTGGTCACAGGGATAACTGTGTGGGAGTGGGTCAACCCAGTGCCTATCCTCTATCGTGCCCTGCTGTTTGGTGCCGGTAGTGGCCTGTGGATACTGGCGATGATCTTCTTGCTGGATCTCTTCATCAGTGAACGGGCCTGGTGTGGTCACCTGTGTCCCACAGGCGCCCTGTTTGCCCTGCTGGGCAAGGCTAGCCCGATCAAGGTATCTGCGGTCAATGCCAGTGCATGCGACAACTGCATGGATTGCTTCGAGGTCTGCCCCGAACGGCAGGTGTTGAAGCCAGCCCTCAAGGGCGACAATCCCATGATAGTCGACAGCGATTGCACCCAGTGTGGCCGATGTATCGATGTTTGTGCCCAACGCGTTTTCCAGTATCAAAATCGAATTGCCCTAAAGGCGGAGAACAACCAATGAAAAAAGTACTCACTTTAGTCGCGCTGATGGCGCTAGGAGCCTGTTCTGGTCAGCAAACTAAACCTGCGGCCGAACCCGTGAACATCAGTTCACTCGGAAAAGGCGAGATCACCGCGGTACGCGCCGCCGACGAGATGCCGACCTATCCTAGGAAAGGTCAGGCGATTGAACGCGGCTTCGTCCACCAGCCACCGCTGATCCCCCACAAAGCGGACTATCAGATCAGCATCAAGAAAAATGGCTGCATGACCTGTCACAGCCCAGAGAAGGCCAAGCGCATGAAGGCGACCCAGATCCACTCATCGCACATTCTGGCGGACAACAAGCTCAACTATGAGTATTTCAACTGTACTCAGTGCCACGTGCCACAGGCGGAAAACAAGCAGAAGTTGGTTGAGAATAGCTTCTCGAATCAATAAGGCTTTAAGTTCAAATCTTGCAGACTTGAACGTTAGACGCTGAAACATAAAACCACCCGATAATGGGTGGTTTTTTATTGCCTGGCGGCAATCACGGCCTAGATAGTTTTTTGCCATTTAACGGTATTGGTATTTGGCCTAGCGCAGAAGGTCGTACCTTCATTGTAATCTAACGCCTACCCGGCGGGGGAATATGGAGGCACATTGTAATTAATGTGCGAAAAACTCAGTGTTAGCAGTTAACGTCGCGGTCGTTGGCTAAGTAGATTTGCAGATCGTACCTTCACTGTAACCTAACGCCTGCCCGGCGGGTGCAGTACATGGAAGTACCAACGTCGTGATCACATGGATGTGAAGGAACGACGTATGTGCAGATACGCCTGTGAGTGAAGCTCAGCTTCGTGTTCACGAACGAGAGACATTGATGCCGAACTGGCAGTTGAACTGGGATCTTGTTACTTGTGAAGGAAAGTTGAAGCTTATACCTTCATCTTCACCAATTGCCTGCGGCAGGCTTATGTGCAAGCACACTTTTGGCACGCTGTGAATATGTCCCTATACGCTTCACGCTAGGGAATCCCCAGATAATTCCTTTTACAATCAATTAGTAGACACGCATGGTGCTGTTTGATCTAATCAATTTCGCCAAAAACAAACTAGAACAACACCATGCGTGACATTACGATACTACATGACTCTCTTAGCAATCAATGCTCTTCCATCCACAAAAAACGTCTTAATTCTCTTATGGTTGCCACTAAATCATTACTAGATGGTGATCAACTCTCTTTGACCCAACTAGGCCGTAATATCTCTGGCAATGTGGCGCCTAAACACAGTATCAAATGCATTGACCGCTTGCTTGGTAATCGCCACATCAATAACGACAGATTGACGATATATCGATGGCATGCAATGCACCTTTGCGGGGCTAACCCTATGCCTATTGTGCTTGTCGATTGGGCCGATGTGAGAGAGCAACTGCGTTTAATGACATTGCGTGCCTCCATTAGTGTTCAAGGACGCAGCGTGACCCTTTATGAGCGTACTTTTGAGTTCAAAGATTACAATGCACCTCGCAGCCACAATGCTTTTCTGGCTGAATTGGCAAAGGGGCTTCCGAATGGCTGCTGCCCGCTAATCGTCACCGATGCTGGTTATCGCAATACTTGGTTCGCTCAAGTCGCAAGTCACGGCTGGTTTTGGTTAGGGCGTGTTCGTGGTGACGTCAGTTATCAGCATGTTGGAACGCCTCAGTGGCACTCCAATAAGTCGCTTTACCCAACAGCGACAAACAAAGCCAAATATATCGGCCGTGTTAACCTCGCCAGAAAAGCCCATTACCCTGTCATTTACACCTGTACAGAGCGAAAGAAAAAGGCCGTAAAGACCGCCGTTCCTCTAAAGCAGGAAGAAACCATACCGCTCAAGCAAGCTATGGAAGAAGCAGCAAAGAGCCGTGGTTATTGGCAACCAACTTACCGCCTAACCATTTCAACTCAGTCCAAGTCACAAAGCTCTACGCTAAGCGAATGCAGATTGAAGAGACCTTTAGAGACTTGAAGAGTCCACAATACGGCATGGGGCTGAGGCACTGCAAAAGTCGTTGTCCGAAGCGGCTAGATGTGTTGCTGCTTATCGCTATGCTAGCAGAGATTGCCTTATGGCTAATTGGTATCGTTGCCTTACATCTAGGCTGGCAAAAACACTTTCAGGCCAACACCATTCGGCATCGGCCAGTGTTGTCGGTTGTCAGGCTAGGGAAAGAAGTACGGCGCAGAGAAAACTATCGAATAACAGCGCAACATTTACGCTGGGCAATGCATGAATACATCAAGTTGATTCACACTGCTGGGAGACCTGAACTATGAGGGGATCCCCCAGTACCTGATGTTAAGGCCTACTACTAAGGCCAGCTACTAAGGCTTAGTGCTAAGGCCTGGAATTAAAGCCCAGATTAGCCCAAAAGGCTAAATGCAACTTGCATTAGGCGCTGAGATCTCCCAAGATCTGAGCGCCTTTTTTGTTTGAACCACCCAACGGACCCAATCGATGGAATTTAGCCAGCTGCGCAGTCAGTTTCCCGCCCTCACCCAGTCACTCGGCGACTATCCGCTGGTGTATCTGGACACGGCCGCTACCAGTCAGAAGCCCCAGGGGGTGATCGACGTCATGAGTCGCTACTATCAGGCGGACAATGCCAACGTGCACCGTGCAGCCCATCAGCTGTCTGCCCGTGCCACCGGCCAATATGAGGCGGTTCGCGAGAAGGTCAGAGACTTTATTCATGCCAAGCGCCGGGAAGAGATCATCTTTACCCACGGCACCACAGAGGGGATCAACCTGGTGGCACTCGGGTTGGCTGGCCAGCTAAACGCGGGAGATCTCATCCTGCTCGACAGCGCGGCCCACCATGCCAATATCGTCCCCTGGCAGATGCTGGCCAAACAAACCGGCGCCGAGATAGTGCCCATTCCACTCACCGACGAGGCGCGCCTCGACCAAGACGCCTACCGACAGCTGCTTGCCCGTAAGCCGAGTGTCGTCGCCCTGTGCCATGTCTCCAACGTGCTGGGCACGGTCAATCCCGTTAAGGAGATGGTCAGCCAGGCCAAGGCGGTCGGCGCACTCACACTCATCGACGGTGCCCAGGCGATCGCCCATCTTGAGGTGGATGTGCAGGCCATCGACTGCGACTTTTATCTGTTCTCCGGCCACAAGATGTATGGCCCCACGGGCGTTGGCATCCTCTATGGCCGCTTTGAGCGGCTCGACCGGCTCGAGCCCCTGCTGACCGGCGGCGAGATGATCAAGCTGGTGAGCTTCGAAGCCACAGAATTTAATATCCTGCCCAATCGTCTCGAGGCCGGCACCCCGCCCATTGCCGAGGTCATAGGCCTGGGCGCCGCCATCGATTTCATCCAGTCGCTGCCGCGCGAGGCCGTCAGGGCGCACGAACAGACTCTGCTCAAACGGCTGCAGGCCGAGCTCAAGCAACTTGGGGGGATCACCCTCTATGGCGCCCACGACGACAATGTCGGCGCCGTGGCCTTTAACCTTAGCGGCGAGCATCATCAGGATGTGGGGATCTTATTGGATCAGCAGGGAATCGCCGTGCGCTGTGGCCATCACTGTGCCATGCCACTGATGCAGACCCTGGGCCTTGCTGGCTGCTGCCGCGCCTCCCTCGGCGTGTATAGCACGGATGAAGATATCAATCGCTTCATCCAGGCGCTAGAATCGGTAAAAGACCTCTTGCTCTAACGAGCCACAGTATTAATTGAACGAGTTCCAAATGAGTGACAGTCATTTAAATAAAAGTCAGTTAAATAAAAGCCAGTTAAATGAAAGCCAGCTAAGCCCATCCACCGAGGCCTTTACCGGCCTGACACTGGATCCCCAGGAGATACTGCCAAGCTTCACCCAGGCCGCAAACTGGCAGGAGCGCTACCGCGCCCTCATGCTCTTGGGTAAACGCCTACCGCCACTGGCTGAGGCACTAAGGCAGCAGTCGACTCAGGTCAGGGGCTGCGAGAGCAATGCCTGGCTCTATCACAGAGAGATAGAGGGTAAACACTACTACCTGGCAGACAGCGATGCCCGCATCGTCAAGGGGCTGATCGCCCTGCTGCTCACAGCAGTACAGGGGCAAGACAGGCAGACCATAGCCGCGCTCGATCTCAATGCCTATTTCGATCAGCTAGGGCTCAGCGGCCAGCTGAGTCCATCGCGCACCAACGGCGTATTGGCACTGGCCGAGGCGATCAAGGCCGCCGCCATCGAATCGAGCAAGCGCTAAGGTCTATACTCGGTTCAAAACCGGCTGCGTCCAAGCGGCCGGGCGATCCACATAATATTCACGCCCCCCTCCCTAGACTGTTTCCCTAACCGCTATTTTTATCTTTGCACCTGAGCTTAGGTGCCGATGGGACACTTTGCTATGTCGATTGCCAAACCTATGACAGAGCCGACGACAGAGCCGATGACAGAGTTGATGACTGGGTCGATTAGCCTGCCAGTAGACACGCCAACCTCACCCGCCTTCTGGCGTCATCACCTCATGCTACCCGCCATCTGCTTCCTGCTGGCGGTCAGCTTCATCGAGCTGTTTCACCTGGATATCGCCCTGGGGCAATGGCTGTTTCGCCTTGAAGATGGCGTCGACGGCTGGCCGCTACGCAATGCCTGGCTTACCGAGAAGCTAATCCATGTCGGCGGGCGCAACTTGGTGATCTTACTGGGTGTGATAGTGCTGAGTCTGCTGGGGCTAAGCTATAAGAAACCGGCCCTGAAGGCCTATCGCAGGGGCCTGGCCTTCCTCTTCATGAGCGTGCTGACTAGCGTGATCTTGGTGAGGCTCGGCAAGTCCTGGGTACACCTGGACTGCCCCTGGCACCTGAAAATCTTCGGCGGTAGCGCCGACTATTTCTCGCTGTTCTCGGGTCAGTTTGATGCCGACTCGCCGGGTCAATGCTTTCCCGCCGGTCACTCCAGCGGCGGCTACGCCTGGGTGGCACTCTATTTCTTCGCCCTGGCCTATGGCCCAAGGTTTCGTTGGATTGGCTTAGGCTTTGGCCTGCTGCTGGGGCTCACCTTCGGCATAGCCCAACAGCTCAGGGGCGCTCACTTCATCTCACACGATGTGTGGACGCTCACCATCTCCTGGTTCTCGGCGCTCGCCTGGTATTACGCCCTCTTCCTGCGCCGTCGACAGGCGTTATCGGTCAGCCCGGCGCTACAGACGGCCAGCTAGCTCAATGAAACAGACGATGACCGAGGTCGGCTCTATGATCCGGCCCCAGATGGTATTGGTTGTCACCCCGCCCCTTGGCGATATACATGGCCTGATCGGCCACATGTAGCAAGGCATCCATATGCTTGGCATGATCCGGATAGATGGCAAAGCCGATGCTGGCCTGTATGCCACTGCCGGTCTGGATCACCGGCTCGCCGAAGCGTTCAAACAACGCCTTGGCCAGGCGCGCCGCCACCTCATCCAGCTCAGCGTCAGTCGGCCATTGGGGCAGTAGCATCACAAACTCATCGCCGCCGATGCGGGCCACCAGATCCTTTGGCCCCTGAAGGCTCTGCAACCTGGTCGCCGCCGTCATCAGCACCCAGTCTCCCACCTGATGCCCCAGGGTATCGTTGATCTGCTTAAACTGATTGAGATCGATGAAGATCAGTCCCAGACGACCATCTCGCGCCGCCGCCTCGCCAATCGCCTCACTCAGGCGAACCTCAAGCTGCAGCCGGTTGGGCAGCCCGGTTAAAGGGTCCTGGTGGGCCATCTGCTCCAGCTTATGATGCAAGGTCTTCTCCTGGGTGATATCGCGCACCACACCCACCATCTTCACCACTTGCCCCTCACTATCCTTCACCAGGTTGCCCGTCTCGCGCATCCAGTGCACAGAGCCGTCGGGCCAGACGATGCGATACTCCTCGTCATGATTTTCCCCCGTGGCAATGCAGCGCGCCTCACCCGCCTTGACCTTGTCGCGATCCTCGGGATGCACACGTGAATAGAAGAACTCATAGCTGGGCGTCACCTCGCCCAGCTTATAGCCGAAGATGCCGTAGATGGCATCGGACCAATAGAGGGTGTCTGTACCTACCTGCCAGTCCCAGGTGCCTATCTTGGCGAAATACTGGCTGTGGTGATAGCGGGCGATATCCTGGCGAATGTCCTGTTCCAGGTCGTGATGACGCACCAACAGAAGCAGCCCCTTGGGCTCACGAGCCAGGCGGGTAAAGCTTAAGATCTCTTGGCCCAGATTCATGCTGGTGCCAAGCTGACGGTCGGCAAACAATTGCAACTGCTCGCCGCTGGAATCCTTGAGCCAGAGGGTGAGCGGTTGGCCCTTGATATCGCTGCCCTCGCCCTTCATCAAGGTGGCGGCGCAAGAGTTATGGGCCAAGATCCTGGCGCTGTCATCGATAAGAATGAGTCCATCGTCGACTGAGCTTGCCAAGGCGGCAAAGTCGACAGCACGGCGGCGCAGAAGAATAAGGGTCGCCAAAGCCGCTAAGGCGATGACCAGGAGTAGGATGAGGGTTAACAGTGGCTGTGGTATCTCTGACATGGCACCGACCAGACTCAGACCGGCGCCAACTGCCGCAGGGCTAACGCCACGAAGAATGGGAACGAGAACGAGAACGCAAACCTATCCCTAAACAGCAAGCAGTGCATAGCAAGCTCCAGCAGACTAGATGGCCAACCTTGGCCTTATCAATTATCTACCTATAAGCTAAGCATCAAAGCGTGAGGCTGCCAAGCACTTTTATATAAAAATAAGCCGCTTAGATCTGGATTGGGCCAGACTCCCTACGTGCGATCGTTCTCTTAATCAGCCTACCCAGGTAGACCCCCAGCACCATGGCGGCCATGAACGCCAGCGCCATGGGATCTAGGCTGGCCAGATTGACCACCGCGGGGCCTGGGCAGATGCCTAACATGCCCCAGCCGAGGCCAAACAAGGCGGCTCCCAGCACTAGCTGCCCATCGATACGGGTGTTGCCAGGCAGATGATATTGACTGTCCAGCAGCGGGCCTTGCTTACGCGCGGCTCTGGGTTTGACCCACAAGAGATAGACGGGCAGATAGATACTCAAGGCGGTGCCCATCACCAGCATCAGGCTCGGGTCCCACTCACCGCTGACCACACGGCTGATATCTAAGAAGCTAAGCACCTTGGCGGGGTCGGCAAGCCCAGAGAGCTGCAGACCGGCACCAAACAGCAACCCGGACAGTAACGCCATTAAATTACGCATAGGCCCCTCCTAACTCAGCAGCACGGCGGCGATGACGCCCACCAGCATAAAGAGTAACGATGCCGCGATGGAGCGCGGCGACAGGCGTCCCATGCCACAGATGCAATGACCACTGGTACAGCCATTACCCAGAGAACTGCCCAGGCCCACCAGCAGCCCCGCCAGCAAGAGGGTCGGCAAGGCGATTCCCCTGGCACTAATCACCACAGGTTCGATAGCCAGCCACGCCTCCAAGGGGGCGGCCAGCAGCAGACCGCTCAGCACCATTCCGGCAAGAAAATAAACCTGCCAGCCTATGGCCGAACCCGTCGATTCACTGCGCCACAAGGCGCCGGATATGATGCCACTGACACCCGCGATACGGCCATTGACGACCATGAGAAGGCTTGCCGCCAAGCCAATTAACAGACCACCGCACAGGGCGATAGCGAATGATGAAAACATCGAGTACCTCTTTCATCTGTCGCAGAAGGAAGGGACGGGGCAAGGTGCCCCGGCCTGAGAAGTTTAAATACTGAAACTTACACGCGGGCAAATTTACGCCCTAGCAAATTTACATCCGGGCAAACATATAGGTGCGATAGCCGCCGATCAGGTTACGGGCACGGTAACCATTGTTGACCAGCTGACGATAGGCCACGTTGCCCCGCAGACCCACCTGACAGAAGATGATGATCTCCTTGTCTTTTGGCAGCTCATGCATGCGATCACGCAGCTCATCCACGGGAATGTTAACCGCGCCTTCCAGGCCACCATTTTTCAACTCGCCCGGGTTACGCACATCCAGCAACAGCTGATCCTCCCTAAGATCATCTATCTGGTCGAAGTGGATCGGTGTGGCATCGCCCTTGATGATATTGCTGGCCACGAAGGCGGCTTGGTTGATCACATCCTTGGCGCTACCGTATGGAGGCGCGTAGCTAAGCTCCAGGTGCTGCAGCTGCTCGACCGTCATGCCGGCGCGCCGGGCCACCGCCATCACGTCGATCCGCTTATCGATGCCATCCTTACCCACCGCCTGGGCACCTAAGATAGTGCCTTTGACTGGATCGAACAGCAGTTTGAAGGAGACCACCTCGGCGCCGGGATAGTAGCTGGCATGGCTGGCGGTGTGTACATACACCTTCTCATAGTCGATGCCCGCCTGCTTGAGCTGCTTCTCGTTCTTACCCGTGGCGGCAACAGCCAGATCGAACACCTTGCAGATCGCCGTGCCCTGGGTGCCCTGATAGTGTTCCTGTCGACCAAACATGTTGTCGGCCGCCATGCGGCCCTGGCGATTCGCCGGACCGGCAAGTGGCACCAGACAGGCCTGGCCGGTCACGAAGTCTTGCTCTTCGACGGCATCCCCTACCGCATAGATGGCGGGGTCACTGGTCTGCATCATGGCGTTTACTTTGATGCCACCGAGCTCACCGATGGCCAGACCTGCGTCGCGCGCCAGCTGAGTCTCGGGGCGCACGCCAATGGCCATGATCAACAGATCCGTATCTAAGGTTTCGCCGTCGCTCAGGGTCAGCCTGAGGTGGCCCTTGATGTGTTGATGGCTCGTCTCTTCACCGGCGGCCTCGCTGGCCAGATGGGTCTGCGGTTGATACTCAACGGCTGACAGTGCCGTACCCAGGCGCAGATCCACGCCCTGCTCACGGATCGCCTGATGGGCAAAGCCCGCCATCTCACGATCCACCGGGGTCATCACCTGATCGGCCAGCTCCAGCAGCGTGGTCTTGATGCCCAGATGATGCAAGGATTCCATCATCTCAAGGCCGATAAAGCCGCCGCCGACGACGGTGGCATGCTCGACATTGTTCATCTGGATCGTCTGTAGGATCCTGTCCATGTCGGGAATGTTACGCAGGGAATGGGTCAGAGGATTATCGACACCCGGGATAGGCGGCACTATGGGCGCCGCACCTGGGCTTAACAGCAGGGCGTCATAACTTTCCCGATATTCGCTGCCATCACTCAAGCGTCTTACGGTCACCTGCTTGGCAACGCGGTCGATGGCCACCACCTCATGCTGGATACGCACATCCACATTGAATCTGGCCTTGAAACTCTCGGGGGTCTGCAGTACCAGGGCGCTGCGCTGGGCTATTTCGCCACTGATATGATAGGGCAGGCCGCAGTTGGCAAAGGAAACATACTCGCCACGCTCAAACATAATGATTTCAGCGGTTTCGCTGAGTCTGCGCGCCCTTGCCGCCGCCGAGGCGCCACCGGCGACGCCGCCTATGATCAGTATCTTCTTCATCTCAATGCTTCTCCTACTGCACTAAACAGACCTTGGCCGTGAGTGTATTACATTCACCATTACATGCAAATTCCTTTTATTAGAAAAATCTAAGCGAATAGTGAAAACAGTGATCTCGGTGGCATCGTCAACAATCAATTGCAAGAAATTGTCACACCACAGGACAAAGATAGCCCTTTACAGGCCCTGGCCAGCCACATAAGATCCAGCCCGTCCACGCAAAAGAAAGAGTCCTCGATGACAAGATTAACCATTACCCGACCCGATGACTGGCATGTTCACCTGCGAGATGGTGACGTGCTAACCGATACCGTAAGAGACACAGGCCGCTATATGGGCCGTGCCATCATCATGCCTAACCTGGTGCCACCGGCCACCAATGTCGACTCGGCATTGGCCTACTATGAGCGCATCAAGGCGGTCTGCACCACTAACTTCGAGCCATTGATGGTGCTCTATCTGACCGACAACACCACACCCGATGACATCCGCGCCGCCAAGGCTTCGGGTAAGGTGGTTGCCGCCAAGCTCTATCCTGCGGGTGCCACCACCAACTCTGACTCGGGTGTAACCGATGTGAAAAACATCTACCCTGTGCTGGAGGCGATGCAGGAAGTCGGCATGCTCTTCCTGGTACACGGCGAAGTCACAGATTCGAGCATCGACATCTTCGATCGTGAAGCGACCTTCATCGAAAATACCCTCAAACAGGTGGTCGCCGACTTCCCGTCGCTAAAGATAGTGCTGGAACATATCACCACCAAGGACGCGGTAGATTTCGTCATGAATGCGCCGGACAATGTGGCCGCTACCATCACGGCCCATCACCTGCTGTATAACCGTAACCATATGCTGGCCGGTGGTATTCGTCCTCACTTCTACTGTCTGCCTATCCTCAAGCGCAACACCCACCAGCAGGCCCTGCTCGCGGCTGCGGCCAGTGGCAGCAAGAAGTTCTTCCTGGGCACAGATTCGGCGCCACACGCCAAGGATCGCAAAGAGGCCGCCTGTGGCTGCGCCGGCTCTTATACGGCTCACGCCGCCATCGAGCTCTACGCCGAGGCCTTCGAGTCGGTGGGCGCCCTAGACAAGCTGGAAGCCTTTGCCAGCTTCAACGGCCCTGACTTCTACGGCCTGCCGCGCAACGCAGACACCATCACCCTGGTCAAGCGCAGCTGGGAGGTGCCCGCCACCTATCCGCTGGGTGACACGGGCGTAGTGCCGATCCGCGCCGGCGAAACCATTGAATGGCAGGTAGAAGACTAACCCGCTCTAGATAAAAAGAAAAACACCGCCAATTGGCGGTGTTTTTTATTGATAAACGGACTCTAATATCGGGAAAAAAACTTTAGGCGCTTGCCTGCTCCAGCGGCTGGGCGGCATCATCAGGCAGCCAGATGCGCACCGTCAGCCCCTTGGGTTCACGGTTATGCAAGCTGATACGGCCATCGTGGGCCTCGATGATCTCCCTGCACAGAGGCAGGCCAAGACCCGTTCCCGATTGCTTAGTGGAATAGAATGGCAATAGCGCCTGGGTCAGCACCTCTGGGGACATGCCGCTGCCGCCATCACAGATCTCGATACTCACCCCATCACTGCCATCACTCAGGCGCTGGGCCCTGACGCTGAGGCTGATCGCCTCTGCCGGCGATCCCGACTCGTGGGCGTTCTTAAGCAGATTCAGCAGCACCTGCTCCAGCTGAATCAGGTCGAAATAGCCACAGCCCTGGGGCAGCTCCCCCACTAAGCTGAAGCTGAAATGCTCCGCCAACTGGGCAACCAGCTTATGCCAATCCACCTCACTCTTCTTCGGCAGCGGCAGCTTGGCGAAGCGGGCATAGTTGAAGATAAACTGGCTCAAATGGCTGGTCCTATCCTCTATGGTATCGAAGATCAGCTTGAGCTTAAGATCATCCAGCGGCTCTGTCAGCTTGCGTCCCGAGTTCACCATGGAGGCGATGGGCGCCACCGAATTGTTCAGCTCGTGGCTGATGATGCGAATCACCTTCTTCCACACCGCCACCTCCTGACGGTTCAGCTCACGGGTCATCTGCTTCAGCAGGATCAGGTGATGATACTGGCCGTTGAGCAGGAAGCGGCCACGGGAGAGATGCCAGGTCTCATCTTCGCCGCCCTCCTCCACACTTGCCAGGGTAAACAGGCCGCCCTTGGGATTGTTGACCGCGCCGGCCAGCTCCTCGCTGACACCATCGAGCAGCTCATCTAGCATGCTGCCCTCTATCCTTGCCCCCTTGGCAAACAGGTGCCGGGCGGCGTCGTTGGCGTAGATGATCCGCTGACGGTCATCGAGCAACACCATCACATTGGGCGAGCTTTGAATCACCTTGTCCAGCAGCAACTCACGTTGATAGATATACTGGCGCTCGCGGCGCAGCACCGCCGCCGACTCGTTAAACAGGCTGGCCAGCGCCTTGAGCTGACTATCGCCGCTCACTGGGATGTTGACGCTGAAATCATTGTCCTTGATGTTGAGTAGCCCCACCTCCAGCGCCTTAAGACTGGTGGAGAGTCCTCGGGTCAGCCAGCGACTCAAGAGCCAGGCCAGCCCCCCGGACAACAAGAAGCAGGCCGCCAGCAGCTCAGGCGCGACCTTGTGGTACAGCTCGGGCGCCAGCCAATTGAGCAGCAGAACAAACAGGCCGATCGCCAGTTGGCTGGCAATCACATTGCCCCAGATGAGTTTAGTGCGCAGCGCAGGCATTACTTCTCTATCCCAAATTTTTCCATGCGGCGATAGAGCGCCTGACGACTCAGTCCCAGAGACTTGGCCACCCGGGCGATCACCCCATTATGCTCCGCCAGGGCCAGCTCGATATCGGCCCCGGTGGGTTCGTACGCCTGAGGTCTGTTAACTTCTGGCTGGGACTCGGCGGGAGTCGAGACTTGCGCCCCCCCGCCCTGTTGCAGAGGCTCTTGCTGAGCCGGTTGCTGAGCCGTTTGCTGAGCCGATTGCTGAGCCGATTGCTGAGCATTAGCCTGCTGCGTAGTGACCCCACTCGGCGTGGACTCAGAGGTGGCTGACGCGCCGCTCACAGGTTTTGAGCCGCTCACAGGCTTCAAACCAAAGTCGGCCATGGTCAGCGTCGGGCTGGCGGCCAGAATGACCGCCCGCTTACAGGCATTCTCCAGCTCGCGCACATTGCCGGGCCAGGGATAGCTCACCAGCGCCTCCTGGGTGGGCTTACTTAGGCTAAAGTCCTGACCGATGAAGTGATTCACCAGGGGCAGAATGTCGTCCTGGCGTTGATTCAGGGGCGGCAGCGCCAGCTCGATCACATTGAGACGGTAGAAGAGATCCTCACGAAAACGGCCGCTGGCGATATCCTCGGCAAGGTCCGCGTTGGTGGCGCTGATCACCCGCACCTTAACTTTACGGGTCTGATGGCTGCCCAGGCGTTCGAACTCGCCGGTCTGCAACACCCGCAGCAGCTTCACCTGACCCGACAGCGGCAGGTTGCCTATCTCGTCGAGAAACAGGGTGCCACCGTCGGCCGCCTCGAAGCGACCGATACGTGCCTTGTTGGCACCGGTGAAGGCGCCGGCCTCGGCGCCAAACAGCTCGGCCTCCAGCAGCTCCATGGGCAGGGCGCCGATATTCACCTTGATGAAGGGCTTATGCTTGAGGGGCGAGTTGGCGTGCAGTATGTCTGCCAGCTTGTCCTTACCGGCACCGTTTGGTCCAGTGATCAACACAGAGACATCGGACTTGGCGATCTGCAGCGCCAGATCGATGCAGCGCTGCATGGCGCCGCTGCCGAAGACGATGCCGCAGAGATCGGCATCTTTGATCGCCGACATCCGCTGGTGCTCTGAGCGGGCCAGCTGAGAGTTTTGCCGCGACAGGGCGTGCAGGGAGATCAGGTTATTGACGCTGTTGAGCAGCTTATCATCGTCCCAGGGCTTGCCCATGTAATCGGCGGCGCCCTCTTTAACCAGCTCTACCGCCAGTTCCAGTTGCGTCCAGGCGGTCAAGAGTATGATAGGCAATTGCGGCTGACTGGCGCGGATATCGTAGAACAGGCGCTTGCCCTCCTCGCCCGAGGTGGTGTCCTGAGTGAAGTTCATGTCCTGGATCACCAGGGCGATCTCCTGCTCCGCCACCAGGCGCAGCGCCTCTTCGGGAGAGAAACAACTTAGGGTCTTAAATCCATTGAGTTCGAGCATCAAAGACAATGCACTGCATACAGCCTGATTGTCGTCGACGATGAGAATCGTATCCATATATTCTTATTTTCACATAAAAACAACAAACTAACCGAAAGCGCCGCCGATGAAAAGGGCAAACGCTTTCGGTGTCTCTTGTTTAGCGCCCTGAGTTAAAGATCAGGCTAGACGCTGCGGGTCGCCATGGCTGGCGAGATGTTGGCCGCCTTGCGCGCCGGCAATACCACGGCAATGGTGGTCACCAGCATCATACCCACTACCGTCACGACCGGATAGAAGAGGTTGAGCTGCGGCAGGTCATAGTATTTCATCAGCTGTTGTCCAAGCAGTACCGCCAGACAGGCGCCTAACACCCCGCCCGAGATACAGATGAGGTAGTTCTCCACCAGGAAGAGGCGAAGGATATCCCCTTTGGTAGCGCCCAGCGCGCGACGGGTACCTATCTGCTTGGTGCGGCGCTGGATGTTGAACATCACCATACCTGTCAGCCCCAGACTCGTGATCAACAGCAGTAAGACCACCATCATGGAGAGCACGGTTATCATCAGCTCATGGTCACTGTAGGAGCGCTTCTTCACCTCGGCGACAGACTGGAAATCGTCGATCACCCGGTTAGGATTCTCCTTCATCAGCGCCTTGACGATGGCATCCTGCAGCGCCTCATGTTGGCTGGCCGCGGCGCGCACCATATAGCTGTAACCGGCAAAGTCGACGTTGTGGATCACACTGTATTCCAGATCGTCGCTGTCGACCCAGGCGCCCTGAAACTTCTCCACCACGCCTATCACCTCAAGCTGCTCATCATCGACATAGAGCAACTTGCCGATGGCCGACTCACCCGGCCATACCGCCTCACCAAATGCCTTGGAGATGATCGCCAGCTTACCGGGATCGTTGACGCTCGTGTTGATCTCATCGGCGTAAAAGTTACGTCCCTCGATAAGCTTGAGCCCAAGCGTCTTAACCGTATGCTCTGTGCCCAGGTACATGGCAAACTGCGGCGTCGACTTGGCCGTCTCAGGATCAGGCCCCAGGTTGAGGGTGCTCGACCAACCACTGCCGCTCAGGGGCAACATGTTAGTGGAGGTGGCCGCCTGCACGTTTGGCAATCCGCGCAGGATCTGCTGATCGATCTTATTCTGCTGTTCGCCATCTATGCTGGGGTCGAAGTTAAACACACTAAAGGTCAACACCTCCTCTTCGGCGATGCCAGAGTCACGCTGCATCATCTCGAGACGCTCATGGATGATGAAGCTGGCGTTGGCGACTATGGCCACCGACAAAACTATCTGTACCAGCAGCAATACCGGGCCGCTCTTACTGCGGAGCAAACTGCTAAAAATTGGTTTAATATTAAGCATTTTCAATCCCTTATTGGCTCTTCAAGTAGACGCTTGGTTTAGTGCGGCACACTACCCAGGCTGGATAGAGTCCGGCCAGCAGTGCGGTACCTACTGCGATACTAGGGGTGATCAACCACATGCTCATGGAGAGATGGGTCAGTCCCTCGGCGACACCGAAGCGTGCCGACAGGGCATAGAGGGCGCCCCAGGCCCATAAGAGTCCTACCAGGCCACCAAACAGGCCGATGACGCCCACTTCCACCATGTACTGAGAGAAGATCTGTGCCCGGCTGGCGCCGATGGCGCGTCTGACACCCACCTCCGGCGCACGCTTAAGAAACTTGGTCAGCATCAGGCCGAGGATATTCACCAGGCAGACGCTGAGGAACAGGGCGCTCAGTCCCACCAGAATCTTGTTATCTTCCGGTACCACATGGCTGCGCTCCAACCAGCCGTCGACATCTGACATAAGCACAGAGTCGACAGGTGACTTGTTATCGGTGAAACGACCCAGCTCCTTCTGCTGCTCGACATAGTTGGCCAAGTAGTTCTTATAGGCGGCGCGATCTTCCGCGCTCGGCAGATAGGTCCAAAACTCCAGCCACACCTTCTCCGAATTCAACCTGTCCTGATAGTTGTTCATCGGCTCATGTTTCCAACCTGAGGAGTTACCCCAGACGCTAAATTCCTCGGTTGCCGCCAGCGAAAAGGGAATATAGATCTGCTCCGATTTGGCGAAGGCGCCACTGGTCGGATCGTAATACTTAGGCTGAGGATTCCAGTCGCCGATCACCCCCACCACCTGATAGGGCTTACGGTTGAGGTAGATGGTCTTGCCGACGCTATTCTCGCCGCCAAACAGCTTCTGGTTGAGTTTCTCGCCAATCACCGCCTGATAGGCAGGATCTAGGTCCACCGCCTTGTCCCAGCGATTACCATAGATGAAGGGCACCTCAAACATCTTGAAGAAATCGCCGTCGGTCACCCTGATGCCTTGCAGTCTGGGCAGTACCTCTGGGTTGTCTGCCTGCACCGCCATGCCGCTACGGAACATGGCCGCCTGAGCATTAGCCACATTGCCCTTACGCAGGTTCATCGCATCCTGGTAGGTGATCAGGCGATGAAAGTCATCCCAGGTGTCCGGCCCCTGCGACCAGAGCTGAATGGCATTGAGCTGCTCCGAGCGCTCACCGGCCGGGTTATAGGCCATCATAGAGTAGACATTGAGCGTAGTGATGGTGATGCCTATCCCCACGGAGATGGCCAGCACCATGAGCAATGACAGAATCGGCGTCTTGCGTATGCTGCGCCAGGCCAGATCGACATAGTATAGAAACATGCTCACTCTCCTTAGCTGGCCACTTTTTCGGCCGTATCGACCAGGTGCGACTGGCCGCCCTGATACAGGGTGAAGTCACACACCTGACCATCGACGATCTGAATATTGCGCTGGGCGCGGCGCGCCAGCTCGGGATCATGGGTCACCATGATGATGGTGGTGCCCGCCTTGTTGATCTCTTCTAAAAGCTCCATCACCTGACGAGCCATCAGGCTGTCCAAGTTACCTGTTGGCTCGTCGGCGAGGAGAAATCTTGGTTCGCCAGCCAGGGCGCGGGCAATCGCCACACGCTGCTGCTGACCACCGGAAAGTTGTGATGGCAGATGCTTCATACGCGCGCCCAGGCCTACCTGCTCCAGCGCGGCCTTCACCCGGCGCTGACGCTCCTTGCCGCTAAAGCCGCGGTAGCGCAGTGGCACCTCGACATTCTCCGCCAGGTTAAGATCGGGGATAAGGTTAAAGCCCTGAAAGATAAAGCCTATCTTCTCGTTGCGAATGGCGGCTGCCTTGTTGTCGCTCAGGTTGGAGATGTTGACATCGTCCAGATGATATTCGCCGTTGGTAAAGCCCTCTAGCAGGCCGGCGATGTTGAGAAAGGTGGTCTTGCCCGAACCAGACGGTCCGGTGACGGCGACAAACTCGCCTTCTTTCACCTCGAGATTGAAATCCCGTAACGCATGGGTTTCCACCAAATCCGTTTTAAACACCTTGTTGATATTTTTCATCGTTAACATGGGTTGTTTCCTTTGTTTCTTGTATCGCGTTATTCAGTTTGCTATTTCACCTATGCCTACAACTAAGGAAGGTGCGAACAAGTCGTCGCACAGCTCTGGCTTTGATAGCAGCGACAGTTCAAGGCATTCAACTGAGGGCATGCCGAGGCCTGCTGAAGTTGAATAACGCCGAAATGGTGTTGCTATCAAAGCCCCGCAGGGCGAGGCTTACAGCGGTATTTGCTGCGTTACAGTTCTTGCGAAGGACTAGGGCCATTCGCTGCAAACTGTGCCTTGCATCTATCCACTTTAAGCACACGCAGAGCAAGCACGCACAGCTCTGGCTTTGATAGCAGCGACAGTTCAAGGCATTCAACTGAGGGCATGCCGAGGCCTGCTGAAGTTGAATAACGCCGAAATGGTGTTGCTATCAAAGCCCCGCAGGGCGAGGCTTACAGCGGTATTTGCTGCGTTACAGTTCTTGCGAAGGACTAGGGCCATTCGCTGCAAACTGTGCCTTGCATCTATCCACTTTAAGCACACGCAGAGCAAGCACGGGACTTATTCGCACCTTCCCTAAGACAATCGGGCCAATAACCATTGAGTTAAATCACCGCCAACTCTGGCGACGTCGGGAAGTTGGTTGCTATCGACGGCCTGCCCATGCATGCCGGTCGCTTCGATAATGTTGAGCCCAAGCAGAAACCAGTCTGAGGCATTCTGGGTATAGACCTGAGTCGCCACCAGCAGGAGTAATAGAGCCAGGCTTGCGACCACTCTCTGCGGATTAAGGCTTGTTATCAGGGACTTCATCGCTTCGCTCCTTAGCGTATCAATACTTGCGCGGCGTTCTTAAAGGCGTCGGTGGAGGAGATGATCCACTGCTCACCCGCCTCGCCGCCCGAGACCACCTCTATATGGCTCATGCTGCGGGCACCCAGCTGGATCTCGGTGCGCTCGGCCAGATCGCCCTTGACCGCATAGACCAAAGTGCCGCCGCCACTGTTGACGAAGGGGCCACGCTTGACCATGAGCACGTCGGGACGGTTTTCCAGCAGGACGCGGGCCGACAGGCGCTGGTTCTGACGCAGGTGCAGCGAATCTTGCTGCGCGAAGCGCACTCGGGTGGTCACCTCACGGTTACGCACCTCGGGGGAGATGGCCGACAGCTTGCCCATCACCAGTTGGCCGCCGAAGTTCAGCTCGACATCCATGCCCAGACCCAGCTCGTCGGCGTAGGACTCTGGCACCGCCAATTCGGCCTCGAAGGCGCTCAGGTCCACGACGGTCAAAATGGGCTGACTCTGGCCGATGCGGGCCTTCTGCTCGGTCAGCCAGTTACCTATGATGCCGCCGACGGGCGCGGTGATACTCAGCGCCGCCACCTGACGCTCCAGCTCGCTAACCACTAAGGCCTGACGATCCACCTCGGAGGCCTTATTCTTCAGCTCAAAGCTCAAGGTATCTTTCATCAGCTCGGCTTCCTGCTGGGCGTGGGCGTAGAGCAACTTGGCCTTGTGTAGCTCATCCTTGCTCTTCTCATAATCTATCTTGGAGATCAGGCTGGACTCGATCAGCTGGTCGCCACGACGGCTCTCGCGATCCGCCGCCTCCAGATCCACCTTGGCCATGTCTAGGGTCTGTATCGCCTTGAGTTGGTCGCGGCGGGCATCGAGGCGGGCACGCTCAAGGCTGCTCTGCATCCCTTCCAGCAGCGCCTGTTGCTGCTTGAGGCTATTGGTCAGGCTGTGGCTCTCTATGGTTGCTACCACCTGGCCCTGATCCACCTTGTCACCCGGGTTGGCGATAAGGGTAACCGTGCCCTTCTCGGGGGCGTATAGGATGGGGGCGTTGGCGGCGACTATCTTGCCGGTCGAGGCGATGTCACGTACTAGGGTGCCACGCTCAAGGGTGGCAAAACGCAGCTCACTACGGTCGATAGACTCGCTCACGCTGCTGCCGCTGACGCTGGCCCAAACCAGACCAGAAACCAGGAGTACGCCTGCGCCGATAGTGACAGGCCATTTGATACGACGTCCTAAGCTGGGGGCAACTTGCTTATCTTGTGCGCTGGTATCTTTAATCATTGTTTATCCCTAACAGTGTCCGTTACTCGACCGAGTCGATTTCTGCCCATTAGGATTACAATTGTCGTGCCAACTTTTATATNAAGTAAACTCGTCCGTTCATCGCTCGATGAAAGTGTCCGCGGACACCCGCAAAAGTGTCCGGTCATTTTCCCCAGGTGTCCGCAAATGAGTAAAAGCGGACAGATGGGGAGATGTGAAAGAGAACGAGGGCATTATTCAGGCCCTCTCACCGCCTGTACAGGACGGTTTAGAGGGCTAATGCTAATAGAGGGCTGATAAGGAACTAGCCTATAGAGGCTTAAAACGCCCGGGCGAAGATGGCGAAGGCGGCGATAATGGCCACAAACCAGGAGAGGGAGCGCAGCGTGCTCTTGTCCAGCAGATAGAGGAGATGATAGGCGCATCTGGCCAACACGTGCACCAGGGCCAACAGGCCGACTGTATCGTCCACCTTGTCCCGCGCTATCACGGTCAGCGCCGCCACGGCGAAGATAAGCAGGGACTCGAAGGCGTTCTGATGGGCCGCCAAGGCCCGGGCACCAAAGCCAGTGAGCTGCGCCTGCTGGGTCCTGGGATAGGCATTGTCATAGCCCCCCTGTTTGGCCATCGCCATGGCCACTGGCACCTTGGCTAAGTAGGGTAGCAACATGGCCAGGAGTAGGCAGGCCAGTAACATAGTCATCGACGTTCTCCTTATTTTATATCGAAAATTATCTCGCCCGATCCAGGGCTTGGCACAGAGATTCAACCCCTAAGATGGCCCTAGGCGTGGCGCGATGCAAGAGGTCGGCATCCAGTTGATAGATATTATGCTGCTTCACCGCCGGGATCTCCTGCCAGGCCGACCAGTCGATGCCGCTGACATTGCCCTCATCCTGACTCTGCAGAATCACCTGAGGACGCTTGAGCAGCACCGCCTCCAGGCTCACCTGGGGATACTCGTTACCCGCATCGATAAACACATTCTCGCCATGACAGACCTCGATGATCTGCTCTATCCAGCTCCCCCTGGAAACCGTCATCAGAGGCACTGACCAGAGCTGGTAGAAGACGCTCACCGGCGCCTTGGCGCGGTACTCCTCTCTCAGCGTCTTAAGGCCAATCAGGTACTGCTCGGCCACCCGCTGCGCCTCAACCTCCTTACCGGTCAGCTTACCCAGCGCCAGCAGATCCTCCGCCACCGCCTCCAAGCTCTTAGGATCGCTGTCATAGATGGGGTAACCCAGCTGGGTCAGGCGCTCGATATCCTCGCGCTTATTGCCGCCGCCCCAGATGACGATAAGATCTGGGTCTAACTCGATCACTCGCTCTATCTGCACGCCATAGTAACCGCCGATGCGCGGAATCGCCTTGGCCGCATCGGGAAAATCCGCGTGATCTGTAGTGGCAACCACACTGTCACCCGCCCCTATGCTAAATAGCATCTCCACCCCATGGGGCGACAAGGCGATGATCCGCTTCGCAGGCGCCGCCTTAAGCCCAGGCGCACACAGCAACAAGGCCAACATCAGCCACAGCTTAACCCTTATCTTCATCGATTCCTTTTCCCTTTCCATATTAAGCTGACAGAACAATAACTTGTTCGCAATCAAACATTTCAACCCGCCATCCCAATCAATTTTTCACAGAGATCGCCGCGGTGGCTAAGCCGTCGATTTTCTACTGACATGAGCATATATAAGTATGTGATTGGCAGTAGAAATGAAGACAATAACGCCACCGTGGTGAGCTCGAAGAAAATCCACTCGCCCATTTCAATCTGTTTGCTTCTGTGGCCAAACCGTCAAGCTGGCTCAGCCCATGAGCATACATGAGTATGTGATTGGGTGAACTGGCGCAGACAATACCGCCACAGGAGCAAACAGGCAGAAATCCAAATTGCGTCATGAAGCCTATATCCTTCATTTCAATCTGTTTGCTTCTGTGGCTAAGCCGTCAAGCTGGCTCAGCCCATGAGCATACACGAGTATGTGATTGGGTGAGTCAGCGCAGACAATACCGCCACAGGAGCAAACAGGCAGAAATCCAAATTGCGTCATGAAGTGCTCAAGAGCAAGGCGCCCCGCAATGAACGGCGAAGACATACCTATAGGTAGGCGAGCCGTGAATGAGGACGCAACGCCGCAATTGAGTGCTGCAAAAGCAATTTTTAGTAATCGAAGCCGAGCTGGGCTTTAACGCCATTCTCAAATGCATGCTTTATCGGCTGCACCTCACTCACTGTATCCGCCAGCTCCAGAATCGCCCTGTGACAGGCTCGCCCCGTGATGATCACATGCTGCATAGGCGGGCGGTTTTTCAGCGCCTCCAGCACCCTCTCCAGCTCCAGATAGTGATAACTCACCATGTAGGTCAGCTCGTCCAGCAGCACTATGTCTATGGTGTCGTCTTTAAGCAAAGTCTCGGCGGCCTCCCAGGCACTCAGCGCCGCCAGGGTATCGGCCTCTCTGTCCTGGGTCTCCCAGGTGAAGCCAGTGGCCATCACATGAAACTCGACGCCTACCTGCTCCAGCACGGCGCGCTCACCGCAGGGCCAGTTGCCCTTGATAAACTGCACCACGGCGGCCTTCTTGCCATGGCCCACGGCGCGGGTGATATTGCCAAAACCGGCGGTGGTCTTGCCCTTGCCATTGCCCGTCATCACCAGCAGCACGCCCTTCTCTGTCTGGGCCTTGGCGATCTTGGCATCGACCGCCTCTTTCACCTTCTGCTGGCGCGCCTTATGACGTTTGGCCTTGTCGTTTGCCGCCTGGTTATCCGCGCTCATCTTTACTCCTTTGATTACTCATTAGTCTCAAAACCCTTTAGTTACCACTCGCGAGGATCGCGCCCAGCCTGCTCATATCCAGATGCTCGGCCAGGGTATCGGCCAGGCGATCCAGCTGTGCCTGTTTGATGGCCTGTGGGTCTATGGTGGATGCTGTCGATAGCCCGGCCCACTCTAGTAGCAATGCACAGGCCTCGGGGCTGTCGAACAGGCCATGCAAATAGCTGCCAAATATCTGCCCATCCTGCGACAGGCAGCCCTCGGTGAAATGGTTACCCTCGTCGCTCGTTAGGGTGAGGGGCTTGGCCGCCTTAGATAACAGGCTGGAGCGACCACAATGGATCTCGTAGCCACTGACTTCTGCCGCCTTGCCCGCCAGCCTGAGGCTGCCGGTCACCTGAGCCAGCCGCTTGTTGGGCGTCAGCTCTGTGACTATGGGCAGCAGACCGAGGCCGTCGCTGTCGCCCGCCTCGCCCTCGACCCCTTGCGGGTCTTCGATTGCTAGGCCCAGCATCTGATAACCGCCGCAGATACCAATTAACTTGCCGCCATACCTGAGATGGCGCTTAATGGCGCGATCCCAGCCCTTATCCAACAGAGTTGCCAGATCCTGACGCACGCTCTTGCTGCCAGGCAGGATGATGAGATCCGCTTCTATCGGCTGGCCATCGAAGGCCTCATTGATGTTTTGGTAGCGAAAATCGATATCCGGATGCAGCCTGAGGGGATCGAAATCTGTGTGATTACTGATGCGGGGCAAGACCAACACCAAGACCCGGAAACGGCTATTCGCCTGGGTCACCTGGCGTGCGTCCAGGGCATCTTCGGCGTCCAGATGCAGATCGTTAAGGTAGGGCAAGACGCCGAGCACAGGCTTGTCTATCTCGGCCTCCAGCCAATCCAGGCCGGATTGCAGCAGAGCGACATCGCCGCGAAAACGGTTGATCACCACGCCCTTGACCCTGGCCCGCTCAGATGCCGACAGCAGCGCCAGTGTGCCGACTATGTGGGCGAACACCCCGCCCTTGTCGATGTCGGCGATCAGGATCACCGGGCAGTCTACCGCCTCGGCAAAGCCCATGTTGGCGATATCCCCCTCGCGCAGGTTGATCTCCGCTGGGCTACCGGCCCCTTCCACCAGCACCAACTCATATTGCCTTTGCAGGCGCGACAGCGAATCGAGCACCGCCGCCATCGCCTTGGTGCGATAGCCCTGACTGTCCTTGCCGAAATAGGCCTGACCATCCATGTGCGACAGTGCCTTGCCCTGCACTATCACCTGTGAGCTGGTATCCGAATTTGGCTTGAGCAGAATGGGATTAAAGTCGGTATGGGGCGCCAGATAACAGGCCTCGGCCTGCAACGCCTGGGCGCGGCCTATCTCGCCGCCATCTGAGGTGACCGCGCTGTTGAGCGCCATGTTTTGCGGCTTAAAGGGGGCGACCCTTCGTCCCTCGCGGGCAAAGTAGCGACACAGGCCCGCCACCAGGGTACTCTTACCCGCGTCCGAGGTGGTGCCCTGCACCATCAAGATACTCGCCTTGGCCTCACGCTGGGCGCTGGCATTATCGACTGACATTAACTGTTTTATCCTATCTTGTTACCTGGTTGCCTTGTTGCTTAGCAGCTTAGTTGCCTAGCTGCTTACGCTGCCTAGGAGGCTGACGCCGCGCCCTTGAGATGCAGCGGCAGGCCTGCGCTCACCAGCACCACACTGTCTGCCAGCTCGGCTATCGCCTGATGCAGCCAGCCCGCCTCGTCGACGAAGCGGCGACTCAGAGGGTCGGCCGGCACTACGCCCCAGCCCACCTCGTTACTGATCAGCACTATGCTCCCCGGCGCACTCTGCAAGCTGCTTAGCAGCGCCGCCTTGGCCGGCTGCCAGTCTCCCTGCAATAGCTGATTGCTGAGCCAGAGGGTGAGACAGTCGACTAAGATCACCCGGTTCTCCCTGGCGTGATTGTCGATGCAGGCACTCAAGTCTAGCGGACACTCCAGGGTCTGCCAGGGAAGGCCGTCCCAACGGCGCTCATCCTGATGGCGGGCGATGCGCGCTTGCATCTCCTCATCCAGCCCCTGGGCAGTCGCCACAAACAGGCACTCATACCCCTTGGCCACATAATCGGCCACCAGGGCCACACCATGGCGCGACTTGCCGCTGCGGGCACCGCCCAGCACAAGGTTTATCATAGGCTGATCACCAGGATAAAGAGGTAGCAGACCAGCTCACTCACCTGCTGCACCGCGCCCAGGACATCGCCGGTATAGCCGCCGATCTGACGTCGACAGCCACGCACCAACAGCTGCCTGAGTGCCAGTAACAACAGACAGAGCGATATCGCCGAGGCGATGCCGCTGAGCCAAAGGGTCAGCACACCCGTGAGCAGTAAGATCCCCAGCTCGTTCAGCGTCTGCGACTGTGCCAGTGGCTTGCTCTTACTGCTGCTATCGTCACGGACATAGGTCTCGGTGAAGATCAAGGAAGCCGCCACCATGCGGCTCAAGCAGTGACCCACCACCAGCGCGGCGATCACCAGGTCGCCGTCGAACAGGGCGATCTCGCTCAGTAACACAAATTTCAGCAGCAACCCCATCACCAGCGCCAGCACACCATAGGTGCCGATGCGCGAGTCTTTCATTATGGTGAGCTTATCCTGCACCTGCCAGCCACCGCCGAAACCGTCGGCGGTATCGGCCAGGCCGTCCTCATGAAAGCCGCCGGTGAGCAGCAACCCCGTCAGCATCGCAAACAGCACGGCCACACTATTAGGCAGTATCTGTATGGTCAGGCCATAGATCAGGGCACTGAGCCCACCCACCACCACGCCTACCAGGGCAAAGTAGCGGCTGGCCTGATTGAGGCGCTCGTTGTCGACCTCCACCCATACAGGCATGGGGATGCGGGTAAAGAAGCCCATGGCGATAAAAAACAGGTTTAACTCTCTGGCGAACATCTAAGCCTTTCCTTATTGCTAACCCTCAAATGGCTATTGCCGCTAAATCGAAATGCCCATGTCTTCGAAGGAGGCCATCTCGTTATAAAACTTGGCCGCCGCCTGCACCAGAGGCACGGCCAAGGCTGCCCCGGTCCCCTCACCCAGACGCATACCCAGAGAGAGCAGCGGTCTGGCGTTGAGGTGCTCAAGCATCTGCCTATGGCCGCGCTCGTCCGACTCGTGGGCGAAGATCATATAGTCCCGCGCCTGAGGTGCTATCGTCACCGCCGCCAGGGCCGCCGCCGTGGCAATAAAACCGTCGATCAGCACCAGCATCTTCAGCTCCGCCGCGGCCAGGATGGCGCCTGTCATCTGCACTATCTCGAACCCGCCCAGACAGGCCAATACCCCATAGGGATCGCCCAGTTGCTCACGGTGCAGAAACAGCGCCTGCTCCACCAGCATCTGTTTGCGCGCCAGGGTGGCAGCATCTATGCCTGTGCCCCGGCCGACACACTCGGCCGCCTCACGCCCGAGCAGCGCCGCCATGATGGCCGCCGCCGAGCTGGTGTTGCCTATGCCCATCTCGCCAAAGGCGATCAGGTTGCAGCCACGTCTATGGTGCAGGGCGACGCGCTCCTTAGCCATGGCAAAGCCCTGTTTGACCGCGCCCAGGGTCATGGCGCTCTCGCGATGAATAGCACCTGTGCCAGCCCCTAGCCGCTGATTGATAAGCGCCGGTTGATCGGTGATCTCAAGGGCGATGCCGCAGTCGATCACCTCCATGGTGACTCCAGCCTGAGCACAGAAGAGATTAATTGCCGCCCCGCCTTGCAGGAAGTTCATCACCATCTGAGTGGTCACCTCGCTGGGGGCGATAGAGACCCCCGAGGCGGCGATGCTATGATCGCCGGCAAACACCAGCAGGGTCGGCGCGCTGATCTGCGGCTTGTCGGGCCCCAGCACCCGGGCGATAGTCATCGCCAGGGATTCCAGCTCTCCCAAGGCCCCCAGGGGTTTAGTCTTGCTGTCGATGCGCGCCTGTATCCTGGCATCGAACTCTCTGCTTACCTCGACTACTTCAAACATACAGCTCCCTCATACATACAACTCACCCTAGTTCTTTCGCATCACTCAATATTCGCATCAGGGGCTAACGTCGCCGCTTGCCACCCAGAATAAACAGGAAGAAGAGGCTACCTATCACAGCCGTGATGATCCCCACGGGCAGCTCCTGGTAACTCAGCAGACACCTGGCCAGCACATCCACCCAGATCATAAACAGGCCACCCACCAGCGCCGTGAGCATGAGCGCGAAGCGTCCCGGCAACAGCAGGCGCACCATATGGGGCACCATCAGGCCGACAAAACCTATGCCGCCACAATTTGCCACCAGTACGGCGGTGATCAGGGAGCAGAGCAGCAGGCTGATCAGTCGCAGGCGCTGCACCCGGATCCCTAAGGTGTGGGCGGTCTCGTCTCCCGCCTGTATGGCGAGGATCTGCCGCTTCAACAGCAGGAGCACAACGCTGGCGCCAAGCACCACCAGCCAGGGCAGCCAGAGCATAGACCAACTGGCCTTGGCGAAACTGCCCAGGCTCCAAAACAGCACAGAGGCGGCCGATTGCGGCCCGGAGAAATAGAGCATCAGGCTAGCCAGCGCCCCAAACAGGAATGAGATCGCCACCCCAGAGAGCAGCATGCGCTCTATCTGAGTATTCAGATCCCGCCCGCACAAAGCCAGCACCATCATCACCGCCAGGCTGGCACCGATGAAGGCCCCCAGCGGCAGGCCGACGCTGGCCAGGACACCGGTTGCGCCGCCCAGCAGGGTGATCACCACCACGGCCCCCAGCGAGGCGCCCGAGGAGATACCAAACAGATAGGGGTCGGCTAAAGGGTTGCGGGTCACCGTCTGTAACACCGCGCCCGCCAGGGCCAGGCCGAATCCGGCGATAAAAGCCAGCAAGATACGTGGCAGACGCAGCTCTATGATGATCCTCGCGGTCACGCCGCCGGGGTCGGCGCCGCTCAGCTTAGCCAGCAGCAGCTCCAGCACCTCGGCAACGCCTATCTGCGCCGCACCGAAACTCACCGCCAGCACCGGGGTCGCCAGGGTCAAGAGCCCCAGACAGACGAAGGCCAGTTGCTGCAAGGCGCCATATCGCCCGCCCTGACTCAGACTAGCGCTCAGCATGAGTCGCCTCCTTTATCTCGCTGAGCCCCCGGCTGATTGTTGTGATAGCCATAGAAATAGTGGATCTGCGGGTTACCATGCTGAGGATGGGGCGCTACCTGACAGCAGACGCCGAACACCTTGGCAATCTGCGCCTCGCTCAGCACCTGTTTGGGGCTTCCCTGCGCCACGGCCCGGCCCTGATCCAGCAGCAACAGGTGATCGCACAGAGCGCTGGCGAGGTTTAGGTCGTGAATCGAGATCACCACAGTGATCCCCAAGGTCTTGAGCAGCTCGAGGATCTGGATCTGATAACGTATGTCCAGGTGGTTAGTGGGTTCGTCGAGGATCAGCAACTTGGGCTGCTGCACTATGGCGCGGGCGATAAGCGCCCGCTGCTTCTCGCCGCCGGAGAGGGAGGCGTAGGTCTGCCCGGCGCGCTCCTTAAGCCCTACGGTTTCCAGCGCCTGACTCACCGCCAGACGGTCAGCCTTGGTCGTCAGAGAGAACGCCTGCTTGTGAGGCGTGAGTCCGAGGGCCACCAGCTGGGCCGTCGTCATATCGAAATGTTGCGGCGTATCCTGCAACACCACCGCCACCTCGCGGGCAAAGGCCCTGGCACTCAGGCTGGCAATGGGCTGACCAAACAGGGTGATCTCCCCTTGGCTCGGGGTGAGAAAACGATAGAGGCAACGCAGCAGGCTGGACTTACCGGCACCGTTGGGGCCAATGATCCCCAGCATCTTGCCCTCGGGCAGCGCCAGATTAACCTGAGACAATATGGCGCGCTCGCCGCAGCGCCAGCCGAGGTCGCGCACCGACAGCGCCACCTTCGCGTCTAAGCCCTCGTCAAAGCCTTTATATAAGCCATCACCTGTGCCATCGCCTAGGTCATGTGCGGGGAGTGGATCTTGATCTGTACGGGCGTTCAACTACACGCCCTCCAAACGACTCACGCCGAGGCGCCATCGCCCTTGGGCCTTTTGCGGCCCCGAGGAATTCTTCATCTTTTGCTTCCCTCAAGTCACCCGCTTGAGATAGTGGTTAGAGAGTAGGCAGGTATCCTGACTCGTGGCGACCAAAGGATAAAACCAGTTGGCGGGCACACTCACAGTTGCGGGCACAGTTTGGGCTAGTGGCGCTCGGCCTTCCCCAATTCCCTATTAAGTCCGAGTTCTCGCCTTAGCGATCTCGACACCATACTCCCGGCGCAGGCGGTCCCTGCGCCCGGTTATTATGCTAAATTTTGCCGCCGACACAAGGCCGGACTCACTCGGCGTCATGCCAGTGCAGACGCCAGAAACTTTCTCCCGCCTTATCGCGGTAATGGCTTACCTTGACCACGCTGGCGTAATCCAGACTCAAGCGGGTATAGAAACCCACCGCGCGCTCGACCCCGAGCGCCTTGGCCATCAGGTGACGAATCACTCCGCCGTGGGTGATGAGCAAGAGCACCTCGCCGCTGTGCTGATGCACAAGTTGCTCGACCACCTCGTCGACACGCTGTTCGAACGCCGCCATGGGCTCGCCCTCGGGCAATGGATTGACCCAAGGGTCCTGCCAGTAGGCGGTGAGCTCGGCGCCATGATCTGCATGCAGCTCAGGAATCGGCTGACCGTCCCAGCGACCGAAGTAAACCTCCTTCAATCCGGCGTCCAGCGCCACCTTGACCTGATTCTTGCTGGTTAGATGCTCGGCAAACACGCGGCAGCGTGACAGCGGCGAGCTGATCACCCTGTCCACCGCCTCGGGCAGCTTGGCATAGGCCAGCTGCATCTGGGCGAAACCTATCTCGGTAAGCGGTTGATCGCTGTGTCCGCGAAGCAGGTTGCCGCCTTCGCATTCACCGTGGCGCATCAAATAGAGTGTCGTTTGCGTCATAACCCCAGCATTAAACCTTTTCAAGTTGAGTCGTTATCAGCATACGCCCTGGGAGACTCGCTTGGCAATTAAAGATGAATAAGGTATTGAAAAACTTTCAAAATAATCAAGCTTTCGGATAAGGCCACAGCGCCTTAACCCTTACACCCAGCGCCCCGCCTCCCTCGAAGTAAAACCAGATTTGTGCTTATACTCTTTTGACTTGCCCTGAGTATTATAAGTCGATTAGTATAGACGTCTATACGTTTATACATCCAAAATTAAAATAAAACGTCGACACTCAGGCAGAGCCTCAGGCAGAGCCCTTAAGAAGAGTCAGATTAGGCACAGGTCAGTTGAAGTAGGTAAAAGTTATGGCGACCCAATCCCCCGTTCGAAACGTAAGGCAGATTAACGATGCGATCCGCGCGCGGCTCAATAAGGAAATTTTGATCCTCGACGGCGCCATGGGCACCATGATCCAGAACCACAAACTGGAGGAGGCCGACTTTCGCGGCGAGCGCTTCAAGCAGTGGCCCTGCGATCTCAAGGGCAACAACGACCTGCTGGTACTGACCCAACCCAAGCTGATTAAGCAGATCCACAAGGATTACCTGCTGGCCGGCGCCGATATCATAGAGACCAACACCTTCAACGCCACCCGCGTGGCCATGGCCGACTATGAGATGCAGGACCTGTCGAAGGAGATCAACCTCGAAGGTGCCCGCCTGGCCCGCGCCGCCTGCGATGAAGTCGCCGCCGAGACCGGCCGCGAGGTGTATGTCGCCGGGGTACTCGGCCCCACCAACCGCACCTGTTCCATCAGCCCGGATGTCAACGACCCTGGCTATCGCAACATCTATTTCGACGACTTGGTAGCGGCCTATCTAGAATCGACCCAGGCCCTTATCGAAGGTGGCGCCGACATCATCATGGTGGAGACCATCTTCGATACCCTCAACGCCAAGGCGGCGCTGTTTGCCATTGAGACCCTGTTCGACCAGCTGGGCCAGCGCCTGCCGGTGATGATCTCTGGCACCATTACCGATGCCTCGGGCCGTACCCTGACGGGGCAGACCACTGAGGCCTTCTACAACTCGCTGCGCCATGTGAAGCCGCTGTCTATCGGCCTCAACTGCGCCCTGGGGCCACAGGAGCTGCGCCCCTATGTCGAGGAGCTGTCGAAGATCGCCGAGTGTTATGTGTCGGCCCACCCCAACGCAGGCCTACCCAACGAGTTTGGCGGCTACGACGAGACGCCGGAGCAGATGGCCAAGGTCATTGGCCCCTGGGCCCAGGAAGGCTTGCTCAACATCATCGGCGGCTGCTGTGGCACTACACCGGAACATATCAAGGCAATACGCGCTGCCGTCATCAAGCATAGCGCCCGTCAATTGCCGGATCTGCCGGTGGCCTGTCGCCTGTCGGGCCTTGAGCCGCTGACCATAGACGCCGACTCCCTGTTTGTGAACGTGGGCGAGCGCACCAACGTCACCGGCTCGGCCAAGTTTCTCAGGCTTATCAAGACGGGAGAATATGAAGAGGCCCTGTCGGTCGCCCGGGATCAGGTGGAGAACGGCGCCCAGATCATCGACATCAACATGGATGAAGGCATGCTCGATGGCGTCGAGGTGATGCAGAAGTTCCTCAACCTTATCGCCTCCGAGCCGGACATCAGCCGGGTGCCCATCATGATCGACTCCTCCAAGTGGGAGGTAATCGAGGCCGGGCTCAAGTGCATCCAGGGCAAGGGCGTGGTCAACTCCATCTCCCTCAAGGAGGGTGAAGAGAAGTTTATCGAGCAGGCCACGCTGGTGAAGCGCTACGGCGCCGCGGCCATCATCATGGCCTTCGACGAAGTCGGCCAGGCCGATACCAAGGCGCGCAAGATAGAGATCTGTACCCGCGCCTACAGGGTATTAGTGGATAAGGTAGGCTTCCCACCGGAAGACATTATCTTCGACCCCAACATCTTCGCCATCGCCACTGGCATTGAGGAGCATGACAACTATGCGGTGGACTTCATCGAGGCCACGCGCGAGATCAAGCGTACCCTGCCCCATGCGATGATCTCAGGCGGCGTGTCTAACGTCTCCTTCTCCTTCCGCGGCAACAATCCGGTGCGTGAGGCGATCCATGCCGTGTTCCTCTATCACGCCATTCAGGCGGGGATGGACATGGGCATAGTCAACGCCGGACAGCTGGCGATCTATGACGATATCGACCCAGAGCTTAAGGCCAAGGTGGAGGCCGTGGTGCAAAACCTGCCCTGCCCGGTTAAAGATTCAAACAACACAGAACAGCTGCTTGAGATCGCCGAGCAATACCGTGGCGATGGGGCGGCGGGCGCCAAGAAGGAAGATCTCGAGTGGCGCAGCTGGCCGGTCAACAAGCGTCTGGAGCACGCGCTGGTCAAGGGGATCACAGAGTTTATCGACCAGGACACCGAAGAGGCCCGCCAGCAGGCCAGCCGCCCGCTGGACGTGATCGAGGGCCCGCTGATGGACGGCATGAATGTGGTGGGCGATCTGTTTGGCTCGGGCAAGATGTTCCTGCCCCAGGTAGTGAAATCGGCGCGGGTGATGAAGAAGGCCGTGGCCTATCTCAACCCCTTCATCGAGGCCGAAAAGGTCGAGGGCCAGTCCAACGGCAAGATCCTCATGGTCACGGTAAAGGGTGACGTGCACGACATTGGCAAGAACATCGTCGGCGTGGTGCTGGCCTGTAACGGCTATGAGGTGGTGGATCTCGGCGTCATGGTGCCGGTCGAGAAGATCATCGAGGTCGCCAAGGCGGAAAATGTCGATATCATCGGCATGTCGGGGCTGATCACCCCGAGTCTGGATGAGATGGTGCACAATGTGAAAGCCTTCCACAAGGCGGGGCTGAATATCCCCTCCATCATAGGCGGCGCCACCTGCTCTAAGATCCACACCGCGGTGAAAATCGCCCCCCACGCCCCCGAGGGCGCCATCTATATCGCCGATGCCTCACGCGCCGTGCCCATGGTGGCCAAGCTGATCAACGATGACACACGCCAGGCGACCATAGACGCCGCCTACGGCGAATACCAGGAGATGCGCGACAAGCGTAACTCACAGGCCAAGCGCAAGCAGATAGTCTCAATTGCGGCGGCGCGGGAGAACCGCTGCCAGCAGGATTGGCAGAGCCATAAGCCTTTTGTGCCGAATAGGCTTGGCAGACAGGTGTTCGACGACTATCCGCTGGAGGATCTGGTCGATCGCATCGACTGGACCCCCTTCTTCCGTAGCTGGGAACTGCACGGTCACTTCCCCAAGATCCTCGACGACGAGGTGGTGGGCGAAGAGGCGCGCAAGCTCTACCAAGATGCCAAGGCAATGCTCAACACCATCATCGAAGAGAAGTGGCTCACGGCGAAGGCGGTCATCGGCCTCTTCCCTGCCAACACGGTCAACTTCGATGATATCGAGATCTACAAGGATGAATCACGCAGCGAACTCGAGATGACCACCCACCATCTGCGGATGCAGATAGAGCGGGTGGGCAACGACAACTTCTGTCTCGCCGACTTCGTCGCACCGAAAGACTCGGGCGTCGCCGACTACATGGGCGGCTTCGCCGTCACCGCTGGCCACGGCATCGACGAACATGTGGCCCGCTTCGAGGCCAACCACGACGACTACAGCGCCATCATGCTCAAGTGTCTGGCCGACCGCCTGGCGGAGGCCTTCGCCGAGCGGATGCACGAACGGGTGCGTAAGGAGTTCTGGGGCTACGCCGCCGACGAGAACCTGGATAACGAGGCGCTGATCCGCGAGAAATACAAGGGCATACGCCCGGCTCCCGGCTACCCCGCCTGCCCGGATCACACGGAGAAAGGCCTGCTGTGGGAGCTACTTAAGCCGGATGAGACCATAGATCTCAAGATCACCGAGAGCTACGCCATGTTCCCCACCGCCGCCGTCTCCGGCTGGTACTTCGCCCACCCGCAGTCACGTTACTTCGGCGTGACCAACATAGGTAAAGATCAGGTGGAGGATTACGCCAAGCGTAAAGGGATGAGTGTGGAGGAAACCGAGCGCTGGTTGGCTCCAGTACTTGACTATGATGTGTAACGGGAAGTGCTCTGGAGTCATCACCTTGACTCCTTTGATTACCCAAACTTCGTTTGAATATTAGTTCTAAGGCTTCGCCTCACTAACCCATACGGCCTTACGGCCGAGGTAAGTCGTGGGGTTCCATTTCACACCGCTTGGCGGATACGGCCTTGCGGCCGAGGTAAGTCGTGGGTCTTCAACCCACACCCGACCAAAAGGGGAAAAGCGCCTGTTCCCCTTTTGGAAATCCCTCGGCGCCCCAGACGAAGTTGTGATCCTTCGTGTCTTTTTGAAAATCACTATCGCCTCATATTCGCCATCCATGGCTCATCTGAGGCTATTTCGGCATCCCTGCCTCAATCACGTAATTTTCTGCAATCCACTCCGGCAACTTCAATGGGGACTTGTTGCAGCATCTGACCTATTCTGAAGGGGTCAGTCACCCTGGTCATTGGTAACTAACAGGATACCTTTTTGGGCTAAATACCTTTCAAGAACAATAAAAGGAATAGCCACAACCAGAGCATAAACTATCGAATTTAGGAGACTTTGAGTAATAATGCCCAAAAACGAGCTGGGATACAGGCTAGAAATTATGAACCCAGATAAGATAATACTTGTCATAGCGATATAAAATGCTAGCCCAATGCTGGTTAGCCTTTTACTCTCAGCCACTTCAACCATAAAACCTCACTATTTAATACTAACTAGTCACTAACTTACTGGTGATTGGTTCCATATAATTAGTAAATTAGCGAAGGAGATGAATTCTAAAACTTAAGTAATACAAACCCAAAAACGCAGCCGTTAGCATTTGCCAAAAAACAAACAACACAAAAAACACATAAAGTGAGGCCAGAACATAATAACTCTCAACTGAAACCACCGTAACCGAAGAAAATAGATTAATCAAAAGCAAAACTACAGATTCGAAAGTAACAAAAGAAAACAATACACATAAAAATACTCTTCGAGAAATTAGTATATGTTTTCTATGATGCTCTCCATTTCTATCAATATAATTAACTTTTATAGTAGGACTTACTTTAGGGTTATCTAAGGCGCAGTCTATTTCTTTTCTTGGGAATGTTGCTATTGCAGCTAATGCAGCTATAAAAAAACCAGGAAGGAGTGCCGTGAATGATAAAAGCTTATCAATAAACTTAGACTCTAAGACAATAAAACCCAAATCCCAACCAGAAACCAAATATAAGTAAAAGCAACTAAACCCAGTCAATAAAGCAGGAAATATCCAATCAAACATAACCTTCGATTTCATCCCCTTTACTTTTAAATAGTTTAAAGGACTTATTATTTGAGAGATTAGCATGATTATCCCTTAAAGATTAATGCAATGTCACATCTAACATTTTTTCTACAATATCGCTTGATATCTTATCATATGCATCCTTTAAAGTATCTACAAAACCCTCAATTATGACCTTTTGGGTCACTACCTTTTCCAGACCATCTGCAGAAATGTTAGATATATCAAATGAAGCAGAAGAGTTAATACCACCAGACTTGTAAGAGACCTTAACAGTATCAAAACTATCACTGTAATATTGTTTTATACTGCTAAAAAATGATGCTGTAGTTGAGTTTAATTTAGTACTCAACTTAACCTCTCTTTGTGTTTCAATAATTTCCACATTAGAATCTGCACCATTTATTGTTTTCTCTACCCGACTAACCAAAGAAATTGAAGAAAATGTACCAGTTTTAATAGCATCCATGAAATTTTCATCAGGTTTACTTTCTAGCTGAAAAAATGGTTTATATCTAATTTCCCTTACCTTTCCTGTATCACTATCCAAAACCCCAAATTCTTGCTTAACTTTATACTCTTCCTCTTTCTCTTTTGAGATACTAAAGATAACCTTATTTAAAAACAAACATATATAGTGGGTAGATAATATCGGTGTCTTCTCCACAAGAGTAGTGTACTTACCTTTAGAGTCTTTTTCCCTGTAAATTAGAACATGTGATGAATACTCAAAACCTTGATCCTTTCCTTTTTCAAGCGAAAAATATCTTCTAGAATGGTCCTTGTTATCCCTTATTACTTTTGTTGAACCAGCTGTATCTGAAACATTTACTAGTAACATAAAACAACGGCCACAATCAGAGACTTTAGCATCTTGCAAAGTGAGTACTGCCTTATGTCCATTTATTTTATATGAGTGCTCAAAACCAATCTTACCGATAATGTCATCCTCTAATTCGTCTAAGTTTTTAACCGGTAAAATGCTTGATTCAATTACACCATCACTATTCCTTGCTCTTGGCACACTCTTTAACCCAAGAAAGTAAAACCATACTAATCGTTCCACACCACTTCTGTTACTAGACATAGCAATACCATAAAAA
>NZ_JAKEVJ010000025.1:0-78711 GCF_022398425.1 Shewanella sp. Isolate7
GGTTTATATAATGAAACTTCGGTTTATATAATGAAACTTCTTATCGTCAGTGCCAGCCAACGTCCCGGGTCCCAGAGCGCCAGAGTCGCCGGATATCTTAGCGAACATGCCAATCAATTCAGTGAGATACAGCATGTCGAATTGTGTCGCTACGATCTGCCCTTCTGGGACGGCGACAGAAACGGCTCCGCACTCCAGGCGAGCGACTGGCACAAGCTCGACCCTCTGGTAAAGCAGGCCGATGCATTGGTGCTGATCACCCCAGAATGGGGCGGCATGGCCTCGCCCATGCTGAAAAACTTTCTACTGCTGTGCGACAACCAGGCTACGGCCCACAAGCCCGCCCTACTGGTCGCCGTCACCAGCGGGATCAGCGGCACCTACCCTATCGCCGAGTTAAAGATGAATGCCCTGAAGAACAACAAGCTGGTACCTATCTCTGATCATCTAATCATTCGTAATGTCGAGCAGGTGTTGGGCGAAGGTGAAATCGATGCCAGAGAACAGGGACTGAGAGAGCGAATCGATTACAGCCTGCATATGCTCGGTCAATACGCCGACGCCCTCGGCGCCATACGCCTGCGCCACAGGGAACAAGCCTACCCCAAACAGCAAGAGTATCAGTACGGCATGTAGCAGGCCGCGAGCGCTAAAGCCAGCGCACCGATACCAAAGCGCTAAACCAGCGCATTTTTAATGGAATACCACCAAGCTAACAGAGAAGGAATTTAATCATGATCCAGCTAGAACATATCAATCTCGTGGTCACAGACTTAGACGCCAGTCTCAACTTCTACCAGGCCGCCTTCCCTCATTGGTCGGTGCGTGGCGGCGGGAAGGGCAGCTGGTATGGCAAGCCACGCAACTGGGTTCACTTCGGTGACGACTATCAGTATCTGGCCTTCAACGATGACGGCGAAGGGGAGAATCGCGATCTCAAGGGCCATCGGGTCAGCCTGGCGCACTTCGCCTTCACCACCCAAGATCTCGACGGCGTGATAGCCAGGCTGAGTCGAGCGGGTTTCGAGGTCGACAAGGTGGGACAGGACGATCCCTTCCGTCGCAACGTCTATTTTATCGATCCCGACGGCTATGAGGTGGAGTTTGTGCAATATTTAGCTGACCTGCCAGCACAACGCAATCGCTACGACGCCTGATCACAGCCTAGTGCTTTAGGTCTGCTGGGGATGATGGGCCGCAATATTTTGCAGCAAAAGGCCTATCCCCAGTAAACGACCAGGGTGAACAGCAGAAGATAGAAGAAAAAGCCTGCCAGGTAGACGGCGTAAAAATCATTTTTCGCCAGGCGTTTCTCCCGATGGAACAAGGCGGGCCAGTACAAGGGCTTCTGCACTCGGCCAAGGGTTAGCAGGCCAATCACCACGGCGCCCGTGGTATAAAGAACAAACGAGAGTAAGATCTCCCAGATAAACCAGATAAAGAGCTCGGTGAGACTAGCCGCTAACATGAGTATTACCCCGCCATCTTGCTAAGAAACAACGCAAAACCCGCGCCTGCGAGCAGAAAGATGATCACCATGATAGTGAGTGTCTTGGAGCGCATCATGGACTGCAGCAGGGCGAAGCCTGTGTCCATCTCGGCCAAGTCTTGCAACAAAGAGGAGCCGGTCTGTGGCGCAGTAGCTATCTTAGGCTCGGTTGCGGCAGCCTTATCTGGCGCTGCTATCGAGGCCTTATCTGTCGTTGCCATCGATGCCTGATTTTTCAAGGCCTGAGGTTTCAAGGCCAGAGGTTTCAAGGTCTGATATTTCGATCCCTGATGGTTCGAGGCCTGAGGTTTCAAGACTTGATGTTTCGAGACAGTGTTTGGGGAGGTTTTCATCGGCTTTCCTTAGCGAGAAATATCATTGGACTCTATTACTTAACCTAGGGAAAGTCAGGTTAACTTTTATTCACTTCTCGCCGGTAAAGTACCAATTTATCGCTAGCGCTGCTCGAAAAGAATTGTTGTTAGAAACAGTCGATAAGACTGCTCAAAATACATGCTTAAGCCTGATCGACCGGCCCATCGGGTTTGATGAAGAAATGAATTTCGAAACGGGTATCAGGGGTAAGGGGCTTGATACTGTGCCAGTAACCGGGATGGGAAATCGCCGTTTCGTTAGCCAACAGGCGCACCTCGCGATTGACCTCACCCTGTTTGTCTAGGTAGCCGAAAAACATCAGCTCCCCCTGGATCACATGGATCTGTTCATACACGCCGTGACGGGTAAAGTGCCGCTCACGGTAGATGGCTGGCATATCCTGCTCGCTATACACAGGGGTCTTCTTACACTTCACATATCCTTTAGGCACAAATGACATTATAAAGCTCTCTTATCGCGGCCGGTTGCCGTCTATCCGAAAGCTAAACTTAGTCTAAATTTTGCCAAAGATCTAAGACAAGCTAACGGCAAGATTGCACTTCATCCATAAGGGATTACACTGTGTCCAAAATTCAGCTATTTCAATGACCATGACAGCTTCATCTCACTCTTCGTTTTACTACAGCACACACTTTATTCTGGACAAAGCCTATTATGGCGAGTGCTTCGATGCCTCTGTGACCCAAGATGTTCCCCGCACCGCATATGCTAAGGCACTGGGTTTCCTGCTCGTCGGCCTGGCGCTGCTATTAACGGGCGTCAACGCCTACGCCTCCTGGTTTATCATCGCCCTCGGTGTGCTGGAGGCCTTGAGTATCAAGTTTAAGCGTCCCTGGTACCTCGCCCGCCAGATGATGAGTAAGGCCGCCGGCAACGAAGCCAGCCTCACCCTGGACGAGCAAGGAGTCAAAACAGAATCTCTCTATGTTAAACAACTCCTGCTGTGGGACGATATCGACACCATTCAGGAGACCACCACAGGTTTTCTGCTACTGTCTAGCGGCCAAAAACACTATCTCTCGAAACGCTTTCTCGATAAGGACAGCTGCGAGTTTGTGCGCCAAAAAGGGGCTATAAAGGGCTAAGGAAGGTGCGAACAAGTCGTCGCACAGCTCTGGCTTTGATAGCAGCGACAGTTCAAGGCATTCAACTGAGGGCATGCCGAGGCCTGCTGAAGTTGAATAACGCCGAAATGGTGTTGCTATCAAAGCCCCGCAGGGCGAGGCTTACAGCGGTATTTGCTGCGTTACAGTTCTTGCGAAGGACTAGGGCCATTCGCTGCAAACTGTGCCTTGCATCTATCCACTTTAAGCACACGCAGAGCAAGCAGCACAGCTCTGGCTTTGATAGCAGCGACAGTTCAAGGCATTCAACTGAGGGCATGCCGAGGCCTGCTGAAGTTGAATAACGCCGAAATGGTGTTGCTATCAAAGCCCCGCAGGGCGAGGCTTACAGCGGTATTTGCTGCGTTACAGTTCTTGCGAAGGACTAGGGCCATTCGCTGCAAACTGTGCCTTGCATCTATCCACTTTAAGCACACGCAGAGCAAGCACGGGACTTATTCGCACCTTCCCTAAATTTGACGCAGTTATATTAAAATTTGTATAGATTCCGATAAAAACGCCTCGCTTTGTTATTATGCAAGCAAAACGCGACAATAGCGCACATAACAACAAGCCCTAAGGACGGTCTCCGCCCCAGGGCAAACCAAATATGGAGTAACGATGATCAGTAATCAGAAACTCGTCGCGGCAATCTTGGCCGGCTCGACACTTTTTATTTCGGCTTGTCAAACAACCAACCCGTATACCAACGAGACCCAAAACGCCAAGGCGACTAACGGTGCCATCATAGGTGCCATTGCCGGTGCGGCGATCGGTGTAGCCTCTTCGAGCAAGAGCGACCGGGGTAAAGGTGCCCTTATCGGTGCAGCCTCAGGTGCGGCGGTCGGTGGTGGCATCGGCTACTACATGGATGTGCAGGAAGCCGAGCTGCGTAAACAGCTACAATCGACCGGCGTGAGCGTCACCCGTAACGGCGACAACATCATCTTGAACATGCCAAACGAAGTGACCTTCGGCGTCGATCAGTCGGTGCTAAGCAGCCGCGCCAAGAACGTGCTGGACAGCGTCGCCCTGGTGGCCAAGGAATATGACGAAACCATGCTGAATATCATGGGCTTCACCGACAGCTCGGGCAGCGAGTCATACAACCTGCGCCTGTCTCAGGTACGTGCCGCTAAAGTGGCCAACTACCTGATGTCTCGTGAAATCGAGAACCAGCGCATCAGCTCTATAGGCATGGGCGAATCTCGTCCGATCGCCGACAACTCGACGCAACAAGGCCGTGCACAAAACCGCCGTGTCGAAATCGTACTGAGCCCAATGCCAAAGGGCTAACCCGCTAGTATTTTAGCGTCCCTCGCTCTCTGCAGCCGAGGGACGCTCCTTCCAAAGCTTTCCCGCAAAAAAGATTCACAAATCCACTCCCCAAAATTGCTCACATAGGTCTAGACTTATTCTTAAGCAATAACAAGGATGTGGATGCCATGGCGCCTACAGGGAAAAGCATTGACCACTCACCATTTGCGCAGCTTATCTGCGATGAGCAGGGACTGATCATCGAGGCCAACCACGCCCTTTGCGCCTTGTTTGAGCTTAATGATGCGGCCATCATCGAGCGCCCGCTCGATCAGCTATTGACCCTTAATCAAATCGATTCAAGCACCTCACTCATTGATGCCATCGCCCATGCAGTAACAGAGGAACAATCCCTCGACGTACGCCTCCACCGCCAGTCTCAGACTCCTTGGTATCAACTGCTCCCCCACCGTCTAGAGGACAGTCGCTACCAGCTGCTGTTTGTCGCGCAGAGAGATGATCCCAATATCCAGCAGGCCTACCTCAAGCGTTTCGAGGATTTTCTCTGCTCGGCGAATATCGGCATCTGGCATTATGACTCAGCCACGGGCCTGACGCGTTTCTCAAACAGGATGAAAGAGTTGCTACAGCTGAGCCATCACAGCCCCCTAGACTGGCAGGTGCTACAGCAGATGGTCAGGGTGAAAGACCGCCATAAGTTCGATAGCTTTCTCGCCCCGTCGCCCTCGGGCAAACATAAGACTCAGTTTCGTTTTCGTATCGACTCAAAAGATATGGAGAGGGTCTATGAGCTATTCGCCGAGCATATCTTCCTGGACAATGGCCACTTTAAGCTGCTCGGCCTCATCAAAGATCAGACAGAATCCAACGCCATGCTCGACGCCCTTAACGAGGCCAACGAGTCGAAGAAGCTGGCGCTCGAGGCCGGTAACATAGGTAACTGGCGGGCACAAATAGATGAACGGGGCCGATGGTTCTGGCAGTGGGATCAAAGAGCCAACGAGATGTTTTGCCTCAACTTTGAAGATATTGGCGTATTAGAGAGGTGGGCCGAGCGGATTCACCCAGAAGACTTACCCACTGTATTGACGGCCGTCGAGGACTCCCTGGCCAACGGCACCCCCTTTCATCAGGAGTATCGCGCCATTCTGCCCAACCAGGAGACCATCTACATACTCGCTAAGGGCAAGGTGAGCCAGGGACAGAACAATCAAAACAGCCGCATCGACGGCATCTGCATCGATCAGACCCCCATCTATCAGGCCCGTCTGGCGCTGCAGGAAAGCTACAAATCGCTGGAGAGCCGGGTCAAGCAGCGCACCACAGAACTGCAACTTGCCAAGGAGCGAGCCGAAATCGCCAGCCAGGCCAAGAGTGAGTTCCTCTCTATGATCAGCCACGAGCTTCGCACGCCGATGAATGCGGTGATCGGCGCACTGGAGCTGCTGTCGCTGGCTGATAAGTCGAGCGAAGAAAGAGATCTTATCGAAACCGCCTCGACCTCGGCCAATAACCTCATCTATATCCTTAACGACATACTAGATATCAACAAGATAGAATCGGGCAAGATGCAACTTGAACAGCAAGACTTCCACCTCACCGGAGTCATCGCCGATCTGATCAAGAGTTTCTCGCCGGTAGCCAGCCGCCAGGGGTTGAGGTTCGCCGTAGAGGAAGCCCTGGATCTACCCGAATGGGTCGAAGGCGATATCGTCAAGGTACGGCAGATCCTCAGTAACCTACTCAGCAACGCGATGAAGTTCACCCACACCACAGAGGAACAGACGGGCTGTGTCTCGCTAAACATCGCCGTGAGCGAGCAGAATGATATCGTGACCCGGGTGCGTTTCACTGTGACAGACAACGGCATAGGCATAGACAAGGCGACCCAGAAACGCCTCTTTACCCCCTTCGTACAGGCGCAGCGCTCTACCACGCGTAACTACGGCGGCACGGGACTCGGACTGGCTATCTGCGGCAAACTCACCAACCTGATGGGCGGTAGCGTCAATCTCGAAAGCGAACTGGGTCAGGGCGCCCAATTCTGTGTCGAGCTTCCCTTCTGGCGCGCCCAACGCCATGAGCAGAATCAGGCGCTTTCCCAACACACCATAGGGATAGTGAACCTGGGCCAGCCTCAGAGCAAGATGGACTGGATTAAACAGTGTTTGACCGACAAGGGTGGCCGGGTCAAATGCTACCAGGCCGAGCACCTGGGTTTCGACACCCAAAGCCTGCAGCTGGTGATTATCCTCGCCACAGGCGAGCCAGACGAGCTGAGTTTTCTGGTTAATCAGGCGGCGAGCCCCAAGGGGCATAGCAACTGGCTTGTGGCCCTGCCCCAACATCAACGCAAGGCGCTAAAACAGGCCATTCCCCAGATAGACACCCTGGATATCTATCTGTTATCCAAGGCATTGCTGCTCAAGGCGGTGCAGAAACATCTCGACACCGACCTCGCCATCGATCTCGAGGAGATGGAGTTAGAGCTCTTTGACTCCTTAACTCAGGAGCCAGCGCCTCGACTCAAGGGGGATGCCGACATACTGGTCGTTGAGGATAACCCTTTAAATCAGAAGCTTATTCTTAAACAACTCGACATGCTTGGCTATCGTTGCAACCTCGCCGAAGATGGCCTCGCCGGTGTACACCTGTGGCAATCGGCGAATTACAAACTGATCCTCACCGACTGCCATATGCCCAATCTAGACGGTTATGACATGTCCAAACAGATCCGCCAGATAGAAACCAGCACCCAACGTAAGTCGGTGCCCATTGTCGCCATCACAGGTGCCGCCATGGCGACCGAACTCGACGACTGCTATCGCTCGGGCATGAACGACTTTGTCAGTAAGCCTGTGCAGCTGAGAGACCTGAAGAAGGTCATACAAAAATGGTATCGCCATGAAGAATAGTCCCCAGATCCTCAACCCTAAGATCATGCGTGATCTCATCGGCAATGATCCTACCCTCATCGCCCAGTTCAAACAGGACTTCGTCAACCAGGCCCGCTCCAGCCTGCGCGAACTCGCTACCCATTACAACAACCGCGAATTCAAGGGGCTCAAGCAGGGGGCGCACTTTCTCAAAACCTCTGCCAAGGCGATTGGTGCCGAAGAGGTTACCGACAAACTACAACAGCTGGAGTTCGCCGCCATCGAGCAAGATATGGCTCAGTGCAAGCAGCTCATCATCCAGCTCAAGAACGCCCTGCAATCCCTGATAGAGGTGATCAACTCATGACTCGAAAACCTAGCGTCGCCAGCCGTCACCCCGAAGTGATCATGCTCTATGAGAAGGAGGAGGATATCTCAGGCGCGGCTAACATCATCGCCGAACAGGTCGACGAATACCGCACTGTGCCTGTGACTAGGCTGGTGGGCGAGCAGATAAAAGAGCATAAACCCTCGGTGATCCTCTTTGCCATGAGCACGGTGAAACTCAGCATAGAGCTCTATACCAAACTCCTGAAAAACCAGCAGATCGTCCACAGGCATTACGCCATTGTGCTGTGTAAGAACAAGGAATCTGGTTTGGCCTTTCGCAGCTGCATCAAGGGGGTGTTCGACAACTACTTCGTCTATCTCCCCCTGTATGAGAAGTTTCGCCTGAAGATGATAGTCCACAATGGACTGAGGCAGAGTCAGGGGGATGACCATTACGCCGGTCTGGATGACGACCAGCTAGAACGGATAGACACTAACCTCGCCTCGCTGATCGAACTCAGCAGTCAGTGTAAGCGTCAACTACTGGATTCTGTCGACTCCTGCAAGGCCTCCATGGAGCAGTCGACCGAGCAGCTCCCCCATGGCGACGAGGGCATGGGTCACGACAAGGCACTGGTCAAATCGCTGGCGAAGCAGCATATCGAGCCCCTACTGACCCAGCTTGAGGTGGAGATCAAAGATGGTCTGGATCTCATCCTGGCGCAGCTCACCAGTCGCCACAGCGAGATCAAAGATATCAAGCAGAAGGTACAGGCAAAACAGAAAAGCAGGCTCCCGAGTCAGGCCCTGGTTTCCTCCTTGTTTGATGAGCATGACGCCAAGCCGCCCAAGAAGAAGATCTTAGTGGTGGAAGACAATCAGATATACCGCGAGATGATCGTCAAGGTGCTGGAGCAGGATGAGTATGACACAGAGCAGGCCTGCGACGGCCTGACCGCCCTCAAGATGATCAAGGGGAACGATTACTCGTTGATCCTCATGGATCTCTATATGCCCCACCTGGATGGCATCAACACCACCAAGCAACTCAAGGTCCATAACGACGGTAAGGACATTCCCGTGGTGGCGCTGACCAGCAACAACAACCGTGAGCTGATCAAGCGCTGGGCTCAGGTGGGACTGAAGGGGTACATTCTTAAGCCCTCCAATCGCACCGAGATCCTACAGGCGGTCAAGACCGCCATCGAATATGGCTAAGCTTTAGCCTCACCGATAGGCAGGATCACCCGACCATATTCCTGATTGAGCACCTGGGCCATGGCAAAGTAGATGGCGCTGGCGCCGCAGAATATCCCTTCGAATCCGGCGATCAATCCAATCGACTCGCTACCGGTAAAGTCGCGGGCCGCCAGCAGGAAAAACAGCAGGGTCAAGGAGCCAAATACCACTTGCTTGACGCGTGGATAACGCAAAGAACCGACAAACATGAAGGCGGTAAACACACCCCAAAGGCTTAGGTACCAGCCCATGAAATGACTCGGACTGGCGGCGGCAAGTCCAAGCTTAGGCAGCATAATGAGTCCCACTAAGGTCAACCAGAACAGGCCATATGAGGTAAATGCCGTGGTGCCGAAGGTGTCCCCCCGTTTAAAGCACATCATGCCCACCAGCACCTGGCCCAGACCACCGTAGAAGATCCCCATCGCCAAGATCATGGCATCGATGTCAAAGAAGCCCGCATTGTGTATGTTCAACAGCACAGTCGTCATACCAAACCCCATCAGACCCAGAGGCGCAGGATTGGCCAATTTTGTCGACATTTAATTCCCCTCGTTATCGCTCGCAGTGAATGCGCCCCCATGGCGCGGTCAAAATCGCGGCGGATTCTAGAGAAGTCTTAATGGCACTACAATGCCTGCCCGAGTGGGCAACGCGCCATAACAAAAATAGATATAAAACAATAAGATAAGAGTTATAGTCGAGTAGTGATATTAACGAGACGTAAAAATATCCCATAAATTCATTGAGATAAATATCGCCCCTGAGATAAAGTGAACATGATCACGCTAACCCACTTTTTGAGAGAGGTGTCACAAAGTTTGTTTCGGGTCATCTCAGGCGAGCGCTCTTAGGACAAGTAAAACCCCGGTAGACAGGACAAACCTCACAGTTTACGGCTTTACGTGATCGACCTATCAAAAAAATCAGCAGAAGATCTTAGTTAACCATCTGCTGATCTAGATCAGTTTTACGTCTCAGATAGCACCTGTGCCTGGGCGCTTAGAGAGCATTTAAAGCTCATGCGTAAAGCTAATGTTTAAAGCTAATGCTAAAAGCTATGATTCAAGCTCAGACCTAAAAGCCAGGCCTTAAAGACAGGCATCAAAGACAAAACTCTAAATCAGCGCTCTAAGTCAGGGCTCAAAATCAGGGCTTAGCTGCACCTGGCCATCAGGAAGGCGTTCACATAGCCGCCGTCCCGAAAGGCATAATCTTTGGCCTCGCCTTCTATTACAAAGCCATGGGACTTATAGAGCGCAACCGCGGCCTCGTTATCGGTATAGACCTCGAGTTCGATACGACGCACCGCCAGCCAGTTGGTCGCCAGATCTATCATGGCGGCCAGCAAGGCACTGCCGATCCCCTGCCCACGCGCAGACTCACACACCGCCATGCCAAAGTTGGCCACATGCTTGCGCCTGGCATTGCTGTAGACCTCCATGCCAAGCTGCCCCACTATCTGCCCATCACGCACGGCCACCAAGCTGTAACAGTTCTGTGGCAGATCCTTCAGGCGTTTCTGCCAGAAGGCCAGCGATGGGTAGGGACGCTGCAGTGTACCGGCATAACAGCTAGGCTGACCGTACAAGGCGAAAATCCCCTCTATGTCGCCATCTGTGCTGTGACGAATAGTGATCTCCGGGGCTTGGGGGAGTTGAACTGCTGCTCGGCCATAAACGTCCTATATTTCCTTATAAAAGAAGGCAATATGCCATAGGTACAATAAGCATAGCAACGCCCTTATTCTCCCGTGGCAATGGGTCGCTGCGCGGGGTTGCCCATGGCGATCAGCTTAGGCGCCAACTTCTGCGCCTCGCCGAAATCCTGCTTGCTCTGCCAGTCAAACCATTGGTTTGCGATCAGCGTCTGCGCCACGGGCCCACCTAAGGTGTTACCCGGTCCCAGCACTATCACGCAATCAGGGGCAAACTCCTTGACCGCCACGGCCATCGCCTGACTAAAGTCATAGGGCGCCACCACCTGATGGTCTAAGGTGTAACTGTGCAGTCGTGCCAAATCAGTGGAGAAAGGATTCCACACATGCCCCCTGCCATCGATCATGGGCAATCTGGGGCGATGAAACAGCGACTCGGGCAGGGCCTGCTGCCCCCGGCGCGCAATATCCATCAGCAGTGGCGAGTGAAAGGCGCCATGGTTATACAGTCGCATAGGGTAGCGCTCTTCAAGCCTTGGCAGCAGAGCCTCAGCCTGAGTCAGCCCCGCCTCGTTACCCGCCAGCACCCTATATCCCCCCAGATGAATAGAGGTATAGAGCTCACAACAGGCCTGCTCATTCACCTCGGCGATCACCCTGTCCAGCAGTTCTGTCTTGGTCTTGTCCCGGCGCCAGTTGTCATCCATCTCTGGATAGATCATCTGTCCGCCAATCAGGCCGTCACTCATCATGCTGCCCATGGTGTTGATCACCTCAATCGCGCCGCGCTCATCCAGGGCGCCGGCCAGCGCCAGGGCGATATACCAGCCCATGGAGTTACCCGTGACCGCCACGATATCGAAGCGCTCACGGTCGATATCCATAAAGTCGGCCATGGCGCAGGCATAGATTAAGGCCGAGGCATTTTCCCCCGGGGTGTGTAGCTTGAAGGAGTATTTACCCTGAGCATCGAGCTCGGCGATGGGCTTCTGCCCCAAGTCACGCCGATAGGCATCGATCGCCTCGATAAAGGCAAGCTTGTCACTATGGTACCTGGCGAGATAGCCGAGCTCCTCCTTGTTGTAGCAGCCTCTTCCCGGCGCGACCACCAGCGCTCTTAGCTTGCCTGTCGCCACCGTTTCGCCTGTCTTCATCATCTTAGCTTCCTGTGTCATAAGGCTTGTCTCACTCCTGTGCGCTGGATGGTTGCACTCCCCTCGTCGTCCTTATCCTGCTCATCAACCAACGCCTGATCACCAATCAAAGCCTGCTCACCAACCAGGGCCAGGGCGGCCTCGACTATCTGCGAGCGACCCGGCAGCGGCAGGGTCGCCGCCTCCGCCAGTGGAATAAAGCAATCCTCGGCGGTCAGCCTGGCCATCTGCGGCGCGAGATCCCCCAGGCGCTCATGCACACAGGTGACTATCGCCTCACTCACCGAACCGCTGCGGCGGCATTCATCGACGATCAGCAGGTGTTCACACTCGCTGACCGCCGCAATGATCGCCTCCTCGTTAAGCGGGATGAGGTAGCGCAGATCAATCACCCGGCAATCTATCCCCTGCTCGGCCAACTCTCGCTCGGCCTGACGGCTAAGGTAATAGCCGTTGCCATAGCTCAGGATAGCCAGTGTCTTGCCCTTGCCGTAGACACCCAGCTCACCGTAGGGCAGCGCCTTGGCCTGCTCCTGAGGACAATAGGCATGACTCCAGAGGCCGTCGCCCTCCTGGTGCAGATCCCGCGTCATGTAGAGGGCGATCGGCTCAAGGAAGATCACCAGTCGCTGCTCCTGCTCCGCCAGGCGCACGCATTCACGCAGCATCCCCATGGCATCTTCGCCATTGGAGGGACAGGCCAGGATGAGGCCAGGTATATCGCGAAACACCGCCAGGGAGTTGTCGTTATGGAAGTGGCCGCCGAAGCCCTTCTGATAACCCAGACCGGCGATACGGATCACCATGGGATTAGTAAACTGGCCGTTAGAGAAGAACGGCAGGGTCGCCGCCTCTCCGCGGATCTGATCCTCGGCGTTGTGCACATAGGCGAGGAACTGGATCTCGGGAATCGGTAGCAGGCCGTTGTGGGCCATGCCGATGGCTAGCCCCAATATGGAGGTCTCATCGAGCAGGGTATTGATCACCCGGTTAGGCCCAAAGCGCTCCACCAGGCGCGAGGTGACATGATACACCCCGCCCTTCTTGCCCACATCCTCGCCGCAGACCACTATGTTCTGCTGACGTGCCATAAACTCGGTGAGCGTCATGTTGATAAGCTTGCCCATGTGCAGCGGTTTACCCAGGGAGTTCTTGTCTGCGCTAAATAGCCGCACAAAGGCTTCTTCGGACAGATCTTGGTGTGCCTGAACCTGGTCATTTACAGGTGGGACTACTGCCGCCATCGCTGCCTTGGCACTGGTGAGCTTGGGCCGCTCGGCCGCGACCTTGGCAATGGCCGCGATACGCGCCTTGAGACTTTGGTACTGCTCGACGATTTCATCCGGGCTCATCAGCTTGGCCTCGATGATCTGCTTGGCCGTGAGCAGCAGAGGGTCCTGCGCCTCGTTATCGAAAATCTTCTGTTTGTTCAGATAGGCAATCTCGGCGTCGCTGCCGGCATGCCCCATCAGGCGAACCGTTCTGACATGCAAGAAGACGGGGCGGCGCTTGACTCTGGCATATTCGGCCGCCTGGCGGCTGACCCGGTAACAGTCCAGTAGATCCCGACCGTCACAATAGAAATACTTGATGCCGGCGCGGTCGCGAAAGTTGGCTGCGATCCAGCCGCTCGGGGTGGCGGTGGAGATGCCGATACCATTGTCTTCGCAGACAAACAGCAGCGGCAGTGGCACCTGCTGATAGGCGGCCCAGCCCGCGGCATTGATCGCCGTCTGGGCGCTGGCGTGGTTAGCCGAGGCGTCACCAAAGTTGCAGAACACCAGGCTGTCCTCGGGCAAGACGCTGTCGATATCCAGCCGCTGGGTCAGGGGAATACTCAGGGCTGCCCCCACCGCCTTAGGCAGGTGAGAGGCGATGGTGGAGGTCTGCGGCGGTATCATCAAGCGCTTACTGCCGAGCACCTTATGGCGTCCGCCCGAGATGGGATCTTCGCTGGAGGCGGCGAAGGAGAGCAGCATGTCCCACAGAGACGTCTCGCCGGGCACCTGACGCGCCCGCTCTATCATGAAGGCCGCGCTGCGATAGTGCAGAAATGCCATATCGGTCGGGCGCAGCGCCGCGGCGCAGGCGGCGTTGCCTTCGTGACCCGAGCTGCCTATGGTATAGAAGCCCTGATTGCGGGCCCGCATCTTACGGGACTCGAGATCCAGCAGCCGGCTCTTCATCTGAGACTCGAACATGCCGACAAAATCGGCATCGCTGAGCCCCAGGCGAGTGTGGCACCAGCCCTGCTCTATCTCCAGGAAATCTTGCTGTGATACACGTTCGACAAATTGCCTGTCGAGGGCAATAGCTCTATCTTCCAAGTTGATCTACCTCAATTGGGCGCAACAAGGCCTATACCACAGGCGTTCAACAGGCCGCTGCGACGAGAAGGCGGAGCGACGCCGTCGCTCCGAGCTGAAGGAGAGGAATTAACCGAAGGCCTGGATACCGGTCTGCGCACGACCCAGGATGAGCGCATGAATATCATGGGTGCCCTCGTAGGTGTTGACGGCCTCAAGGTTCATCACGTGACGAATGACATGGAACTCGTCGCTGATGCCGTTGCCGCCATGCATGTCGCGGGAGGTACGGGCGATATCCAGTGCCTTGCCGCAGGAGTTGCGCTTAATCAGTGAGATGGCCTCGACCGGCAAGGCGTCTTGATCCATCAAGCGACCGGCCTGCAGACAGGCAAATAAACCAGTGGTGATCTCTGTCTGCATGTCGGCCAACTTCTTCTGAATCAGCTGAGTGGCAGCCAGCGGACGGTTAAACTGGATACGATCTAGGCTATATTGACGCGCCGCGTGCCAGCAGAATTCGGCGGCGCCGAGCGCGCCCCAGGCGATGCCGTAGCGAGCCTTGTTGAGGCAGCCGAATGGGCCCTTGAGTCCCTCGACGTTAGGCAATAGCGCCTCTTCACCCACCTCAACATTGTCCATCACTATCTCACCCGTGATCGATGCCCTTAGACTGAACTTACCCTCAATCTTAGGCGCGCTTAGCCCCTTCATCCCCTTCTCCAGGATGAAGCCGCGGATCACCCCGTCGAGCTTGGCCCACACCACAAACACGTCGGCGATGGGCGAGTTGGTGATCCACATCTTGGCGCCGTTGATACGGTAGCCCCCCTCGATGCGCTCGGCGCGGGTCTTCATCCCACCGGGATCTGAGCCCACATCCGGCTCGGTCAGACCAAAACAGCCTACCCACTCGCCAGTGGCCAGCTTAGGCAGATACTTCTGGCGCTGCTGCTCGCTGCCATAGGTATAGATGGGGTGCATCACCAATGAAGACTGCACGCTCATAGCACTACGATAACCGCTATCGACCCGCTCGATTTCACGGGCCACCAGGCCATAACTGACATAGTTGGCATTGGCGCAACCATAGGCCTCGGGCAGAGTCGCCCCCAGGAGTCCCAGCTCGCCCAGTTCGTTCATGATCTCACGATCGAAATGCTCCTCGCGATTGGCCATCAATACCCGGGTCATCAACTTTTCTTGCGCATAGTCGTGCACCATGTCACGGATCATGCGTTCATCTTCGCTAAGCAGCGCATCGAATTGCAGTGGATCTTGCCAATCAAATTTCACTCGAGCCATGAGTCTGTTCCTTGCTGTCATTATTGTTGTGGTTGTCGCTGGTGACTAATTCATCACTTGCTAATTCGACTAGCATAGGCATAATTTATCCGTAGAAAAAATATTCTTTTTGTTTAGCTTACATAGTTATTTTCTATATCTTACGTAAGGGTAAAGATGAACCTGAGAGCCCTGAGCTACTTCGTCGCCGTCTACGATAAAGGCACCATCAGCGCCGCCGCTAAGCAGTGCTATATCGCCCAGCCGTCGATCTCCTCGGCCATCAGCCAGTTGGAAGATGAGCTCAATACCCAACTTTTCCAGCGTCACGGCCGAGGGGTCAGCCCAACAGAATCCGCCGAGCGCCTCTACCCCCTGGCCCAGCGCCTATTAAACGAGTCCAAGGCAATAGCCTCGCTCTTTAATACCCCCGAGCAGCGCCAGCCCTTTAAGCTTGGCCTGATCAACTCACTCGGGGTACAGCGCATGAGCATGCTGCTCAAAGACTTTAGTCAGGCCTGCCATGATATGGAGCTTACCCTGGTCGAGGCCAACGAACCCTGCGATGCCCGTATCATCACCACCAGCCAGCTAAAGTCCGATGAGGTATTTCAGCCCATCTGGCATGACGACTACCTGCTGGCGATCCCTTCCAACATGAGCCTGGCCTTGAAGAAAGAGATTCGCCTGCAGGATCTCAGCGGCCAGCCCTTCATCCACCGCGCCCCCTGCGAGGCCCTGGCGGATCTGCAGCAGCTGATGGATCTGGAGGGGATAAAGATGCAGATCCGCGCGCGGATCCAGACGGTAGAATATGCCGTGGGGTTAGTGGCCGCCGGCGTGGGTATCGCCCTGGTGCCCGCCCTTCCGGTACTGATGGAGCAGAACAACATCATCTATAAGGCGATTGGCGACTTGCAGCTCAGGCGCACCGTCGGCCTGGCCATGCCCAGAGAGGGGGAGCGCACCGAGCAGCAGAGGCAGTTGCAACAAGTCAGTAAACTCTATAGCTAAAAGGGATCACAGGCTCCCTATCGCTGCGCAACATTTCGCCAAAACGCAACCAACACAAGGCACCAAGCTGTATCATTTTGCATCAGGAATAGCGAAAACGCTGTGCATATATGACGTAAATGGTAATCTTTGCTCAGACTCCTGTTTGATCCGATTTAGTGTATCTATACCCATGAAAAACAAGCTGCTGACAGGCCTACTCACGACTCTGCTGTTCTCCTTTGCCATCCAGGCCGAAGAGCAGAAGGTTTGTCATATGGATGATGAATGCATCGAGGTTGGCCAGTGGCAACTCGGCCTGGCATTCGGCTATGGCGAGCGCAGTAACCCCATCCGCGACTACGACGATATCCCCATCTACCTGGCACCGACCCTGGCCTACTATGGCGACAGCTGGTTTTTCGACAATGGTAATCTGGGCTACACCCTGGCGGACGAGGAGCTGTTCAGCCTCAACCTGACCACCAGCTTCAGCAGCGACAGCGCCTACTTCTACCGTTGGGATCCGTCGAACATCTTTATCTCTGGTACCAGCCAGATCAGCTCGACACCGGCGCTTACCTCACGATTTCAAGCCTTTGGCGCCGAGCCCGAGCCTTTTTTCAACGAACTCGAAGACAGAAAATTTACACTTCTTGGCGGAGCCGAAGCGTTTATTTACACTCCGGTGGGTATAATCAACCTCGCCTTGGCCCACGACCTTTTCGATGTCCACTCCGGCATGGAGGGCAAGGTTAAATGGCTCTACAACCTGTCGCTGACCGACTGGAAATTTGAAGTCGCCGCGGTGGCCAATTGGAAGAGCGAAGAGATCATCAACTACTATTACGGCGTACGTCCAAGCGAGAATGCATATTGGAGTGAACGCTATCGTGCCGGCTCTGGCACTAATTTAGGATTAGAATTGACGACACAATACATAATGAATGAGCACTGGGAGTTGCTCTTCCTAGTGCGCTATACCGACCTGGCCGATGCGATCACCGACAGCCCGCTCGTCACCGAAAGTTACACCAACACTTACTTTATCGGCACAGCCTATAGGTTTTAAGGTTTGTGTTTTCAATGACTTTCAGGCTGATACAGGCAATTATTGCCATTATTTTACTGTGTAACATTACCTATGCCGCGGGCCAAGAGTCTACGGCCAGCTTGTCATTGTCACCCCAATTTTGCATCACGGCCGATGTCGAACAGAGCTGTGAAATTGAGTTGGTACTGAATTGGGAAACCCCCTATCCCCAGGTGGTTTGTATCATGTCGGATCATAGCGACCTGGAAAAGTGGTGCGCCGATTCCCCCAATACCCACTCGCTCACCGTGAAGGTTGAGACACAAAAAGATATTCAATTTGTCATGATAGACAAAGAAAGCCACCAAACATTGGCCGGCGTAAAATTAAAAGTTACCCCTACTTCGTCGCCTCAGGTGAGGCGTCGTTATCGCAACCCCTGGAGTCTATTCTAATGACAGAATCTCAATCGACCCATAGAGTCTTGCTCGTCGAAGACGATATTCGTCTGGCAAACCTGATTGTGGATTATTTAAAGTCGCATGGAATGCACGTGGAAGTTGAGCGTCGTGGTGACACAGTACTGACCCGACTGATCAACTACAAACCAGATATCATCTTGCTCGATATCATGCTGCCAGGGATGGATGGCCTTACTCTTTGTGAAAAACTGCCCGACTACTTTGCCGGCCCTATCCTGCTGATGAGCGCCCTGGGTTCCAACGAGGATCAGATCAAGGGATTAGAGCTGGGCGCCGACGACTATGTGGTAAAGCCAGTCGATCCTGCGCTGCTTATCGCCCGCATCAATAATTTGCTGCGCCGCACCGCCAAGCCACCGCAGGCGGAGTCTAACTGCCTCAGCTTCGGTAAACTCAGCATAGATCCCCACACTCAGGCCATTCGCCTGGGCGATCTCGAGGTGGACCTCACCAGTCATGAGTTCGAGCTTCTCTGGCTGCTGGCCTCACAAGCCGGGCAGGTACTGAGCCGTCAATATATCTATCAATACCTGCTCAACATCGATTTCGACGGCAAAGACAGGAAGATCGACGTGCGCATCTCGAGACTGCGTAAGAAGTTAGGTGACAATATCGAAACCCCATTTAGAATTAAGACGGTATGGGGTCAGGGATATCTATTCGCCCCAGAAGCCTGGAACAACTAACGGAGCTGCGTTGAAACGACTCTTCATCAGCCTATACCTGCTACTGAGCCTCAGTTTTCTCGGTATCGGCTGGACCCTGGACAGCATCTGGCAAAACAATGTCGACGACGGCGGCGCCCAAGACGCGCCGCTCATCGCCTTGGCCCAGCTAATCGGCAAGCTGCCCAAGTCCCAGCGCGAGGCGTTTCTCTCGCAGCTTAGCACCCAACAAAGCTACCCACTCAGGCTACTACCTAAGGCCCAGGTGGCCATCAACCAAGATGAATCCCTCAGCCGCGACAGCGTCTTGGTGACCGCCCCGGACGAGCAACACGAGCTGCATTTTATCGAGATCGATGACCAGGAGATCCTCATGGCAGGGCCCATAGAGATAGATCCCAGGGAGCAGCTGCGCGGCCTATTTACCCTCTTCTTCTATCTTTCCCTGGCATTGGTCGCGCTGATCTGGGTCTGGCCCCTGTCACGAGATCTCAAGACGCTGCGACTGGCGACCAAGGCATTTGGCCAGGCCAAGTGGGACACCCAGATCCAACTCTCCAACCGCTCCCAGGTACAGCCCCTGGCATCAACCTTCAACGAGATGGCCCGTCACATCAGCGCGCTGATCGAGAACCAGAAGCATCTCTCTAACGCCGTCTCCCATGAGATCAGGACCCCCCTGGCCCGGCTCAAGTTTGCCCTGGCCCTGGTGCCTCAATATTGTGCCCCCGACTCAGATCCCGAGCGGCGCCAGGAATTTCTCGACGAGATGCAGCAAGATGTCAAGGAGATGGAAACCCTGCTGCAGGAGCTACTCACCTATGCCAGCCTGGAGTCACAACAGCAGGATTTAGAGTTTGAATGCTGTGAGCTGACCCGGCTTACCCAGCAGACCATCAGCCGCCTGCAAAACCGCCACAGCGTTCCAATTTATTTTGACGAGCAGACGCCCGAGCTGAAGGTGATGGGCGAGCCTTCGCTCATCGAACGGGCGCTGCAAAACCTGATCATCAATGCCCAGCGTTTTGCCAAGAGCCATATCACCATAGCGATCAGCCAGGAAAACAAGTCGGTGCAGCTCAAGGTGATCGACGATGGCCCGGGTATCGCGGCCGTGGATCAAGAGAAGATCTTCGAACCCTTCTATCGCAGCAAGGTAGTACAGAATGGCAACAAGGGTCATGGACTGGGACTGGCCATCATCAAGCGGATCATGCACAAGCACAATGGCCGGGTGTCACTGGCAAGCGAGCCGGGCAACACAGTCTTTACCCTAAGCTGGCCCAGGGTAAACACGAGCAGACAAAGAAAATAACAGGCGGCAGAAACTAGGGCAGAGCCTTAATCGGCATCGAGGTCGATATCGAAATCCAGTGATTGGGTCGCGGCGGCGCGCTCTTCCAAGATGGCGGTCTTCTTCGCCTTTAACAGGGCCAGGCGACGACGGCGATGACGCTGTTTACATAGGCGAATCACCTCATTTTTTTGCGCATCGGAGAAGTGCAGCCAATTAAAGCGCTCCTCTCTGCTGCGCAGGCAGCCCTTGCAATAGCCCCGAGCATCTGTCTGACAGACACCAATACAGGGACTGGGGATCTCGAAAAACTCTAACTGTTCCATGGGGGCTAGCTACACCTAATTGTCTGCGACATCTTGAATAGGGGCTCACTTAAGGGGTCGCTAAATGAGCCTATAGTTAAAACATAACCTAAATCTCGGCAACTGGCTAAACTTTATTCATACACTAAAACTGAAAACTCTAGTATAAATAAGCTGATAGCATCAAATTATGATTATTAAGGAGTCTCATGAGTTCACTACGCCTGCTCATCCTAACAATCGCCGCCTTACTCGTAGGCGCCTGTGCCAGCAAACCCACCACAGATTACGATACCCAGTATGACTTCGATGCGCTTAAGCGCTTCACCCTGCAGAGTCCTGCCAATATCGGCGACCCCCTCAGCACGGCGCGGATAGACCAGGCCATAGTCGATAGCCTGACCCAGAGAGGCTACAGCCAGGTCGCCGACCAGCCCCAGTTTATGGTGACCTACGGCTTCAAGGTGGTGGACAAACCCAAGAGCTCCGGGCTCTCCATCGGCCTGGGAACCGGTAGCTGGGGGAGCTCAGGTAGTGTCGGAGTCGGCACCAGCGTCGGTGTGCCACTGGGCAGCGACAGCGCCAAGATGCAGCTCATCCAGATAGACATAGTCGACAGCGCCAGCAACAAGCTGGTCTGGCGCGGCAGCGATAAGTTTGATTACGATGACGGCGGCGAGAAAAAGGCCAGAGAAACCAGGGAAACCGTGAACAAGATTCTCTCTCAGTTCCCCCCTAAGCCCGAGTAGACTCGCACCTGATGGGCGTTGACCGTACGCACTATTGATGAGCGTTGACGGTACGCCCTTGCGCCCAGTGACGCAGCGCGGCCAGTTTTTCCCGCATCACCACAGACAGGGGGCGAGTCTTCATCAACTCGCCCAGCAAGAGCGCCTGAGACACGCTTTGCTCCGCCGCCCGCGCCGTATAACGCGCGGAGATGATCGCCTGCTCTATCTCGGCGCCAGAGAAGCCCTGGCTGGCCTGTGACAGCTTAGCCAGATCAAAATTAAGCGGGTCGAGCCGACGACGCTGCAGATGGATCAGGAAGATCGCCTGGCGCACGCTATCATCCGGCAGATCCACAAAGAAGATCTCATCCATCCTGCCCTTACGCATCAGCTCGGGTGGTAGGGCACTGATATCGTTGGCCGTAGCCACCAGAAACACCTCTGATTTTCGCTCTGCCATCCAGGTCAGCAGCGCTCCCAGGATCCGCGTAGAGGTGCCGTCGTCGCTGCTACCACTACTGAGACCCTTCTCTATCTCGTCTATCCACAATACGCAAGGCGCCATAAGATCGGCCAGCGCCAGGGCGTTACGCAGATTCTTCTCCGTCTCGCCGATATACTTGTTATACAGGGCCGACATGTCCAGGCGCAGCAAGGGACGCTGCCACATGCCCGCCACGGCCTTGGCCGCCAGGCTCTTACCACTGCCCTGTACCCCCAGCAGCAAGATTCCCTTGGGATGATCGACCCGCCCCTCCGCACTCGATACCGGACTGCGATGGGAGAGCCATTTCTTCAAGTTATGCAGGCCGGCCACCTGAGAGAAGTCGCTGGTGTCATATTCAAACTGCAACACCCCTTCCATATCCAGCAGCTTAAACTTGCCCTGGTTAATCCTGTCCACGTCCGAGTGAGTGATGGCCCCATCATCCACTATCGCCTTATGGGCCAGACGGCGGGCATCGTCGAAGGTCAGCCCCCTGAGATTCTCGGCCAGCTTAGCCACGGCGTCATCATCGACACTCTGCAACAGACCTTCACCGCGAGCCTTGTCTATCTGCTCATAGATAAGGTTTTGCAACTGCACGGTATCGGGCAGCGAGATGGAGAAATGGGCGCAGTAGCGTTTGATCTCAGGGGGGATCTCGAAGGCATGGCTGACCAGGACTATGGTATGTTTCAACGCCTCATACTCTAAGGCGATCTCCTTGAGCAGACGCACATTCTTGGGGGCATTGTCGACGAAGGGATGAAAGTCGCACAATACATAGATCCCCTGCTGACTGGTGGACTTGATCTGCCCCAGGATCTCTGTGGGATCTGTGTTGAACTTCTGAGTCCCCATCTTCACATCGGCACGCGCCAGTCCTTGGGTGATGCTCCAGGTAAACAGCGGCTGATATAGGATGCTCGATACCCTTTTTAGCAACTCGATCACCCGATACTCTTCATAGGTTTCGATCACGACGATCGGGGTATTGGAGCGAAGCACGGCGGTGAGATCGCGAATATCTTGCATAGTCATCCTTAAACAGAGCCACTAGCGGTATAAGATTAGTCGCTAGCGGTATATGAGCCGTCACTAACGGTAGAAGCATTAGTCGCTAGCAGTAGATGCATTAGCCACTAGGGCTGACCCTGGTTCGCCAACCCAAGCGCTATTGATACCCCAGTATCTCAACAAATTCAATTATTCACGCCATGAATTACCCCATAAAAAAGCCCGCAACGCGGGCTTTTTTATTAGCGGGACTCTGTTAGGGTCGCCAGACAGACAGGCTATCAGTTAATGAAATAGGTAGTTCAGCCAGCCCTGCATGCGCAGCAACACCTTACGCATCACGGCCACATGAGAGAAATGCTCGGTATAGACCGCCGCCTGACCGGACACCCCGGCGGGAAAGTTACGTTTCGCCTCGTGATCGTCCAGCTCAATCAGGACGATGGCGCGCCCCCTGGGCAGCAGTGCCATAGAGGAGACGAGCGCGCCCTGGGACTGAAACTCACCCTCGGCCATGGCTGGCAGCACCTTGGCCACCCGGCCCTTAAACACCTCACCCGGCGCGGCGTCCAAGATCATCTCGGCTTCATCTCCCTCCTTGAGGCGCAGCAGGGAGTTTTGCCAGAAGGCCCCGGCAAAATAGCGCTCCTCGTCGGGAATAAAACTCACCAGGGAGCGTAGCGGCATAGGCACGGCAATCACCCCGGGGCGCAGCGCCATCTGAGTGACTATGCCATCGGCCGGCGCCCGCACCACAGTTTGCTCGAGATCGTACATCGCCTTATCCAGTTCGGCTCGGATCCCGGCCACCTTGGTATTAACGCCATCGACATTGGATTCATAGGCGAGCCTGACCCTCAACTCTTCAGAGCGCGCCGCGGTGAGCTGCGCCTCGGTGGCCATGTAGAGCTGGCGTTTGTTATCCAGCTCCAGCTCGGTAAAGGGCGAGTTGGCGCCGCCACGCTTGCGCCCCTTCTCGTATCGCTCGAACGCCGACTTGCTTCTGTCTCTGTCGGCCGTGGCCCGCTCCACACTGGCCTGAGCCGTCTGCCAGGCCGCCTCTAGCTGAGGCACCTCGAGTTCGGCCGCCGCCAGTGCCGCGCGCTTCTGCATCACCACCGCCTCGAAGGGCTTAGGATCGATGCGAAACAGCACATCGCCCTTCTTAAGGGGCACATTGGGCTTGGCCTCGACGCTGGTCACCAGGCCACGCACCGCGGGGTTGATGGGAACCGTGGCAAACACCTGACGCGCATAGGGCGTGTAGGGGTGGTTATAGTTCATCAGCAGCACCAGGGCGCCGACGATCACTATGCCGCCGAGAATCGCCGTGGGCACAGTCCATTTATTGAGTGGGATCTTGAAGATCTTGAAGATGGCGATACAGATGGCGGTATAGGTCAGAATGAGTAATAGATCCATCTTATGACTCCTTCTCTTGCGAATCTGACTGTGTCTCGACCACATGCAAGGCCGCTTGCCCGCCCTCGACGGCGCTCAGACGCTGCTCAAGCTTGGCTATGGTTTGATTGAGCTGTTTGACCTCATCTTCCAGCGCCAGCTCTCGCTCGACCACCTTGTTGAAGCCCCAGCCTCTGTCCTCGCGATACAGGGTCGCCCAGATCCACAAGAAGGGCCAGATAGCGTGCAGGGTAAACAGGCTCACCCAACCGGCAACATGCAGGGCATCTTGCTGGGGATGATTACGCTTCTTGGCTATCTCATAAGGAATATCGTGGATCACGATCACCCCATAAAACAGGAAAACGGCGACAAAAATGATGACACCTAAAGCAAAGTAATCCAGAAACACGGCTCACTCCTTATTGTTATTGAACCTATTTAACCACAACACACCGCGCCATCGAGATTGGCGCAAACAAGTAGTTCTCGCAATTTTACTTTATCCATACTAGCCATAAATTGCTGATAATGCTTTCCTATATTCGCGTCATAATCTTGATCCAGTACACACTTGTCGGCGTAAGGGGTCTGCATATTCCTTGCTAAGAGGTAAGATAGTCGCCAAATAATCGAAGCTGGGCGCACGACCCACTCAAGATAAAAAGGTACCCACACCATGATAGGCACACCCTATTCAAAAGGCGCTAGGCGCGCCATGCTGCTAGGCTGCGGCGAACTCGGCAAAGAAGTTGCCATCGAACTACAACGCCTGGGCGTCGAGGTCATTGGCGTCGACCGCTACCCCAATGCGCCGGCCATGCAGGTCAGCCACAGGTTTCATGTGATCAACATGCTGGACGGTGAGGCTCTGCGTGCCATCATAGAGCAGGAACAGCCCCACCTAGTGATCCCCGAGATCGAGGCGATCGCCACTCAGACCCTGGTCGAGCTGGAAGCGCAAGGAGTGAATGTCGTTCCCACCGCCAAGGCAACCCAGCTCACCATGGATCGCGAAGGCATTCGCCGCCTCGCCGCCGAGACATTGGCTCTCCCCACCTCACCCTATTTCTTCTGCGACACCCAGGCCCAGTTTGAGCAGGCAGTCGCCGACATCGGCCTCCCCTGTGTCGTCAAACCTGTGATGAGCTCATCGGGCAAGGGCCAGAGCATCATACGCAGTGAGGCGGATATTGTTTCGGCCTGGCAATATGCCCAGGAAGGCGGCCGCGCAGGTGGCGGCAAGGTGATCGTCGAGGGCTTCGTCCCCTTCGACTATGAGATCACCCTGCTTACCATCAGCGCCGTCAATGGCATCCACTTCTGCGACCCCATAGGTCATCGCCAGGAAGATGGCGACTACCGCGAGTCTTGGCAGCCCCAGGCCATGTCTGATGCCGTGCTCGCCAAGGCGCAGGCGATCGGACGTAAGGTCGTCAAGGCGCTTGGCGGCTATGGTCTGTTCGGCGTCGAGCTGTTTATCAAGGGCGAGGAAGTCTACTTCTCCGAGGTGTCGCCTCGTCCACACGATACCGGCCTGGTCACCCTTATCAGCCAAGACCTGTCGGAGTTCGCCCTGCATGTGCGGGCCATCTTAGGCCTGCCGATCGCCAACATAATGCAACACGGCCCATCGGCATCGGCGGTGATCCTGGCCGAGGGCACGAGCCATAACATCAGCTACCGCGGCATGGCGCAGGCACTCGTTGAGCCAAACACTCAGCTGCGCTTGTTTGGCAAGCCAGATATCGACGGCCGTCGCCGTCTCGGCGTAGGCCTGGCCCGCGGGGAAAGCATAGATAACGCCATCAACAAGGCGCTCAAGGTTGCCGCTCAGGTCGAAGTTTTGCTGGATTAAATCCTCCGCAACTGAGAACAACAAAAAGGGCGCCAATAGGCGCCCTTTGCTTTTCCACCAGACGACCTTGGCTTAATTCACCCGATTAATCGGCTGCCCCGCCAGATAGCCCCTGAGGTTATCGACGGCAATAGTCAACAGATTCTGCCTCGCCTCCCTGGTCGCCCAGGCATTATGAGGACTGATGCTGATATTGGCCGCACTCAGCAGCGGATTGTCTGCCTCTGGCGGCTCGCTCGATAACACATCCACGCCGGCCGCGGCAATCTCGCCGCGGCTTAAGGCGTCGGCCAGAGCCTGCTCATCCACCAGGCCGCCCCTGGCCGTGTTGATCAAGATGGCGCTGGACTTCATGGCCCTTAGTCGCTCACTATTGATCAGCTGCTGGGTGTCCGGCGTCAGCGGACAGTGCAGCGAGATGATATCGGCGGCGGCAAATAACGCCTCACGCTCGCACCAGCTGACCCCTTCCGGGAGATCATGCTTAATGGATGGCGTGTTGACCAGCACCCGCATCTGAAAGGCCTTGGCAATAGCAGCCACCTGCCGACCTATATCGCCAAAGCCCACCAGTCCCAGCGTCTTGCCCTTAAGCGATTGCAGCGGTGCCAGGGTAAAACAGAAATCTGGTGCCTGAGACCAGGCTCCAGCTACCACGGCATTGTGATGATCGGACAATCTCTGGGTGTGGTGCAGGATATGGGCAAATACCATCTGCGCCACGGCGTCCGGACCATAGCCGGGCACATTGGTCACCTTGATCCCTAGCTCACTAGCCGCCTTGAGATCCACCACATTGGTACCCGTGGCGAGCACGCCGACATACTCGAGCCCAGGCAAGGCCTTAAGGCTCTCGCCGTCGAGCACTGTCTTATTGGTCAGCAACACCTGGGCCCCCTGAGCACGATCGATAAGCTCGGCCGGAGCGGTTCTGTCAAAGCAGTGAAACTCGCCCAGCGCCGCCAGCGGCTGCCAATCGAGATCGCCTGGGTTGAGGGTGTAACCATCGAGTACGACTATCTTCATGAAGACTGCTCTCTTAAGGATTAAAAAGTGTATTTAAATCCGGCATTCACCTGGCCCTGCCAGATGACATCCGCGCGGATATTCCAGATACAGCGGTTAGCATCGCAAAACAGCTCGTTGTCACTGTTGATGAAGGTGGCATAGCCGCGGCCATCGGCAAACAGGCTGAAGTTATCCCCGAGCTGGTATTCCACGCCTCCCCCTATGCCCATAGAGAAGCGTGACTCGTCGGAGAAATCCCCGGACGGACGCATCTGTGTCATGCCGACACTGACGGTAACATAGGGGCGCAGATCTCCCTTGGGAAAATAGAGCGAGCCACCGAGGTGGGCGTAATCCAGCTCAAGCTTTGCCAAGCGGTTGGGATTAAACATGCCACCAGCGTGCATATCTGTGCTCTGGTGGCTGTAGAGCAGGTAGACATCGCCAGGATCCCGGGTCTTCATCCCCAGCATGATGCCGTAATGGCTGGAGTCCTTGATGCTGATACTGCCTTGGGTGCTAGTGCCTATATCTGTGGCATCGAGTTCACTGGTGCCAAAGCTATAACCACCGAAGGGAGCGACAAAGATATCCGACTTTGCCCAGGCTGCCTGGGCCGTCATCCATGCTAAGAGTCCCGTTAATAAGATCAGCCTTATTCCCTTCATCGCCCTCTCCTTTACTTGTTTATGATTATCTCATGGCGCGGTCTTGCTTTACCCTGTCATAGGCGGCCTGAATATCCTGCGCCTTCTGTTTGGCCAGTTCCATCATCTCGGCGGGTAGTCCCTTGGCGACTAACTTGTCGGGGTGATGCTCGTTCATCAACTTACGATAAGCACGCTTTACCTGCTGATCCGAGGCCTGCTCGTTGAGGCCTAACACCTCGTAGGCATCGTTAATGGAGGTCTGCTGGCGGCCGTGGCGCTGGAAGTTCACTTCCGCCTGCCAGCGCTTGAGCAGTTCATCGAGTTGCTCGCGGCTAAAGCCCAGCTCCTTCGCCACGGTTAAGAGTATGGCATGTTCTTTGGCATCTAGCTCGGCGTCCGACAGTGCCGTCTGGATCTGGATCTCCAGAAACATCTGTAACAGTTCACGCCGCCCCATGGAGATCAGCCTGAAGGTGCGCAGTGACGCCTTGAGATCAAAATCGGCGGCCTTGCCCTGAGTAAAGGCTGCCTGAGCCTCGCGGCGGGCATCGCCGCTGAGCCGCAGCTGATCCATCAGCGCCGTCGCCAGGCGGATATCATTCTCGGTCACCTGACCTGAAGCCTTGGCCACATGGCCCATGACGGCGAAGGCGGTATTGAAAAACAGCGCCTGTCGATCGCTGCCCTTGCCCATCAATTGCTCCACCTCGCCGCGCTTCTTGTCATAGAGGTGGCCCAGCCAGAGACCTATGATGCCTCCTATGATGCGGCCAAACATGAAACCTATGGCAAAGCCAAAAAACTTACCCCAAATCTTCATCTAACAACCTTTATTGTGTTTTTGTGCCGCGCGCAATTCGGCGTCCAGTGACTGCAATCGCTCCAGGGTGCCCACGTCGCACCAGAGGTGAGAATAGTATTCGCCCCCTATCAGTCCCTGCTGCATCTTAGCTCTCAACAGCGGCGCCAGGGCGAAACGCCCACTGGGCGTATCATCGAAAAAGCGCGGATGATAAATAGCCATGCCGGAGAAGGTCAGCCTGGGCTCGCCGCCGTCATTAACCTTACCCGCGTGCAGGGCAAAATCTCCCTCTGGATGCTGCTGAGGGTTATCCACCAACCAGAGGTAGGCCTGGTGCTCGCCCATCAACTCGGCGACTCTTGCCTTATCGAGCGCCGCTTCGAGGGACAAGCCCTTCACCCTGGGCAGGCTGTCAATGTAGACATCGCCATTGAGCACAACAAAGGGCTCATCCCCAAGCAGGGGCAAGGCCTGCTTAATGCCGCCGCCTGTCTCTAACGCCTCGGTCTCAGGGCTGTAGCTGATGCTGACGCCCCAGGCGCTGCCATTGCCCAGATAGGCTTCGAGCTTATGCCCTAACCAGGCGTGGTTGATCACTATCTCTGTGATGCCTATCTTCGCCAGACGCTCTATGTGATAGACAATCAGCGGCTTGCCCGCGACCTCTGCCAGAGGTTTAGGCAGGCTATCTGTCAGCGGGCGCAGGCGCTCACCGCGACCGGCAGCGAGTATCATGGCCTTCATCGCTTCACCTCCGCATGAGTTGTCAGCTGCGACAGCTTGTCACTGGTCATGTGCGGCATCACCTCACGCCTTAACCAGGCGATGAAAGGCGCAAATTCAGGATATTGTGACCCTATCTCACTCACGTAGCTCAGGGTCAACGGAATATCTTTCAGATAACCCGGCTTGGCGTCGCGATAGTTGAGGCGGCAAAAGATACCCGCGGCTTTCAGGTGACGCTGCATCCCCATGAGGTCGAACCAGCGACGATACTGGCTAAACGCCACCTCACCGGCTATGCGGCCCAAGGCGCGCATCTGCTGATAGTGCCTATTGAGCAGGGGCTCGACCACATGATTCGGCCAACGCACGTAACAGTCCCGCAGCAGGGAGACGGCATCATAGGTGATAGGGCCGATAACCGCGTCCTGAAAATCGATCACCGCCAGCTCGCCATCGCAGAGCATCAGATTACGACTATGGTAATCCCTGTGCATGCCCACCTTGGGCTGCTGGGCAACGTTTTCGATGAGCAGACTAAAACACCCATCTATCATCTGCCGCGTCTGACTATCCAGGGTCAGCTGCAGGTGATGCTCGACCAGCCACTCGATGAAGATAGTAAGCTCCCGCAGCACGAAGGCGTCGTCATAATCGGGCAAGGGCTGCCCAGCCGCCGAGGTGATGGTTTGCAGCGCTTCAAGCAAGCCAAGGGCCTTGCCATAGTATTGCTCGACATTCTCAGGCGTCAGCACCTCGAGTAGCTGGGTATCGCCGAGATCGGAGAGCAGCAGAAAGCCCTGTGTCAGGTCGGCGGCCTTAACTTCTGGCGCCAGGATACCATGATCATGATAGGCGTTTGCGAGGGCGATAAAGGGGGCGACGGGCACCAGATCCGGCGGCGAGTCCATGGCGATAAAAGTCTGGCTTAGATACTGGGCACGATAGTAGCGGCGAAAACTGGCGTCACCCGAAATTAAGGCTAGCTGCGCCTCATCGCCTAAAGTTCGCACTATCCATGAATTAAGGGCAAGAAATCTTGGATCTGACAAGGGCACCTCATGGCTCTTAGAAGAAAATTGCTTTATTATAAAGCAAAATAGAAACAGCAATTAAGATGATTCTATCTCTTTTGCTAAGTTGCTTCCTAAGGGGGATGCAACTATTCTCACCGATAATTTGTCTAGACTAAGAAATCACAAAAACGATAAAAGATGCATATCCGTTACTTATTGGCATTGGCGCTACTCCCGCAGCTAGTCTTGGCAGACGAATCGGAAACCACTCCCGCGCCCGGTGCCCAGTGTCTGGTACTTCCGCCCGTACCTATTCCAGAACCCAGCACAGACGAACGCCCTCTGGATCTGCAGCAGATTAAGATCGTTTCCGACTCATCCAACGCCAAGATGGGTGACAAGGCCACTTTCCAGGGAGATGTGACTTTCAGCCAAGGCGGCCGTCATATCGCCGCAGACAGCGCCGTGCTGAATCAGGCTAACGAGCGCCTAGATGCTAACGGCAACCTGGTGTTCCAAGACAATATGTTTACCGTCACGGCAGACTCCCTGAGCGCCGAGATGCGCAGCAACAGTGCCCAACTTAAGGGCGCCCAATATTGGCTCCACGGCCAGCAGATCCACGGCGACGCGGAAAACCTGGAGATCACCCAGGACAACAACCTGCACCTGTCTAATACCAGCTTCACCACCTGTCCGCCGGGCGATACCTCCTGGCTGCTTGAAGCCGAGACCATCAAGATAGACAGCAGCGAAGAGTGGGGCGAGCTCTGGGACGCCAAACTGAAAATCGGCGATGTACCTGTTTTCTATCTGCCCTATATGACGATTCCCGTGTCGGAAAAACGTAAGTCGGGCTTCCTGTTCCCGTTTTTCAGCACCAGTACCACCAATGGTGTCGAGGTAGCGACTCCCTACTACTGGAACATAGCACCAGAGTATGATCTCACCTTTACCCCGCACTATATGTCGGCTCGCGGCCTGTTCCTCAAGTCTGAGTTTCGCTATCTTGCCGGCGAGGCGCAGCAGGGGCTGTTAAATGTCGAATATCTAGGCAAAGACGATCTGGTACCCAACCGCGCCGATCGTTACCTCTACCACTGGCAGCATCAAGGGGCCATCGCCGACAACTGGCGGGTACTGGCCAACTTTACCGATGTGTCAGATAACAACTACTTCAACGATCTACCCTCTGACGTGCTGCGTGCCACGGACAATCAGATCTCGCGCATAGGCGAAATCGCCTATTTCGACGATAACTGGGACATGTCGGCCAGAGTGCAGGATATCAAGGTACTGGGTGAGGAAGAATCTCCCTACCAGGTGATGCCGCAGATTGGCTTTAACTATCGCGCGCCCGGATTGTGGCAAGGCATAGACTTCAACCTCATGGGAGAAGCGAGCAACTTCCGCCACAAGGAAGATCAATATGCCACCGCCAGCCGTCTGCACTTCGAGCCAAGCGTATCCCTGCCGATCCACGGACCTGCGGGCTCGCTGACCAGTGAGCTCAAGCTGTTACAGACCAACTATTGGCAGGACACCAAGAACTACACGGGTACAGAGCCGCTGGACAGCACGGTGAGCCGTACTCTGCCCCAGGTACGTATTCACGCTCAGATCAACTTCGAGCGTTTCACCGATTACTTCGATACTAACTACCGCCAGACCCTGGAGCCACAGTTCCAGTACCTGTATGTAGGCTATGAAGATCAGTCCAACATCGGCATCTATGACACTGCGCTATTACAGGATGACTACTACGGCCTCTTCAGGGATCGCCGCTTCTCGGGTCTCGATCGTATCGCAGACGCCAACCAGATGACACTGGGTTTGACCACCCGCCTGTTTGACGATCATAACCTGGAGCGTTTCAAGTTCAGCCTGGGTCAGATCTACTACTTTGAAGACAGCGAGGTTGGCATCACAGATCCCTCCCGCCCGAACGAGATCTTCAAGCAGGAAAACACCTCCAACTCGGTGCTGGCGGCGGAACTGAATACCCAGCTGTACAGCGACTGGTTCTTGAGCGGCGCCATTCAATATGACACCAAAAACAAGAACAACAAGAAGAGTGAAGTCACGCTGGATTTCCGCCCCGGAGTCAACAAGCTGTTGCAGCTCAGCTATCGTTACGTGCCCGATTTAGTTAACAGCAACACCAACGAATCTGTTAATGTGTCGCAAACCGGCTTGCGCACGGCCTGGCCGATCAGCGACAACTGGTATATCGTGGGCAACTGGTATTACGATCTCAACGAGAATCGTAGCGTCGAGACCTACACAGGATTTCAATATGAATCTTGTTGCTGGGCGGTACGCTTAAGTTATCATTACCGCATTAAAACCAACTACGATGACAATTTAGATCCAACGTTCAACGACAGGGAGCTGTTCGAAAGCGGCTTCTACCTGAACTTTGTGATCAAGGGATTAGGTGGCTCCGGCCCGCTTGGGGTGTCGGACATGCTTAACGATGGCCTGTTTAACTATCGCAAGCCGCTCTACCTGAAAAACTAGTTTTAATATTTTAATCGGCTCCGCGCTGAACCTAGATACGGACTTGTAGTCCAATCAGAATAGTCGAATTAGATACTCGGTCGACGCCTAAGTTGACCGACCTGAATATGCCAAGGATTTTTGTGGATGAAACCCTGTAAACAACTGATTTTTGCTTTACTTACACTGGCGATGAGCCACGGCGCGATGGCCGAGAACGTTCCCCTGGATAGGGTAACGGTTCAGATCAACGAAGGCATAGTGCTGGAAAGCGAAATCGTCAACATGTTGAAGACAGTCAAAGCCAACGCAAAAGCCGCCGGCCAGTCATTACCTTCTGACAAGGCGCTACGCACTCAGGTGATCGAGCGCCTGATTGTCACCCGCCTGCAACTGCAGATGGCCGACCGCATCGGTCTGCATATCGGTGACCTGCAACTGGATCAGACCATAGAAAACATCGCCAAGGAGCAGAAGCTGACGCCTGAGATGATGCGTGAAAAGGTAGAGGCCGAGGGCATGAGCTGGAGCCAATACCGTGAGCAACTGAGGGAAGAGATCACCCTGGGCGAGATCCAGCGTATTCAGGTTCAGCGTCGTATCCAGGTGTCTCCACAGGAGATCAACAGCCTGGTAAAGCTTATCGAAGAACAAGGGATGCAGCAGGTAGAATACCAGATCGGCCATATTCTGATCGAAGTACCTAGCAACCCCAACAGCGAACAACTTGAAGCCGCCAGCAGCCGCGCCAATGCGGTGCTCAAGCGCCTGCAAAACGATGGCGACTTCAAACAGACCGCCATCGCCTCCTCTTCAGGCCCTAAGGCGCTGGAAGGCGGTATCTGGGATTACATGAACGTCAATGAGATGCCAACCCTGTTTGCCGAATTACTGGTCGGCGCCAAGACGGGCGACATCATAGGCCCTGTACGCAGCGGCGCCGGTTTCCACATCATCAAGGTGATGGATGCCCGCGGCCTGCAGACCAAAGAAATTGACGAAGTACGTTCACGTCATATACTGATCAAGCCGTCACCTATCCTGTCGGAAGAGCGTGCCAAGGCGATGCTCGACAAGTTTGCCGACCAGCTAAGAAGCGGTGAAGCAGACTTTGCCACCCTGGCGCGTCAATACAGCGAAGACCCAGGTTCGGCGGCCAAAGGCGGTGAATTAGGCTGGGCGGATCCCACCGTCTATGTGCCAGCCTTCGCACAAACACTGGGCGCACTGAAGATTAACGAGATCAGTGAGCCTTTCCGTTCTAGCCACGGCTGGCACATAGTACAGCTGGAGGAGCGACGTAAGACGGATGCGACAGATAAATTTAACACTAATCGGGCACACCAGCTCATCTTCCGCCGTAAGTTTAATGAAGAATTACAGAACTGGCTGGATGAAATGCGAGCAGAGGCTTACATTGAAGTATTCGATGCCGATTTCAATCGAGGTTAATCATATTGACGACTAAACGCATCGCCATCACACCGGGAGAACCTGCCGGTGTGGGCCCAGACTTAGTCATTCAACTTGCTCAGCGCGCTTGGCCCGCTGAGCTTGTTGTTTGTGCCGATCCCACTTTGCTGACCAGTCGCGCCAAGCAGATCGGCCTGCCGATCCAGCTGCGTCCCTTCCAGCCCAACCAGCCACCTAAGCCACAGGAAGCCGGCACACTGACCATAGTGCCCTTCCCGCTGGTCAACGACGCTGTGTGTGGCAAACTCGACGAACAGAACAGCAGCTATGTGATCGATACCCTGGCCTATGCCGGTGAGAAGAACATGAATGGCGAGTTCGACGCAGTGGTAACTGGCCCGGTGCACAAAGGAATCATCAACCAGGCGGGCATTCCCTTTAGCGGTCATACCGAATTTTTTGCCCACCAGGCCAACTGTCAGGATGTGGTGATGCTCCTCGCGGCGCCAGGCTTACAGGTGGCGCTGGTGACCACGCATATTCCGCTGGCCTATGTGTCTAAGGCAATCACCCGTGACCGTCTGCATCAGATCATCAAGATCTTGCACCAGGACCTGGTGACTAAGTTTGCCCTGGACGCTCCTAAGATCTATGTCTGTGGTCTCAATCCCCATGCGGGGGAAGATGGTCACCTGGGGCGTGAAGAGATCGATGTGATCATTCCCGCCCTCAACGAGCTGCGCGAACAGAACATGAATATCGTCGGGCCACTGCCCGCCGACACCCTGTTCCAACCTAAGTACCTGGAAGACGCCGACGTGATCCTCGCCATGTATCACGATCAGGGCCTGCCGGTATTAAAGTCACAAGGATTTGGCAGCTCGGTCAATATCACCTTAGGCCTACCCTATATCCGCACCTCGGTCGACCACGGCACGGCGCTGGAACTGGCGGGCACAGGCAAGGCAGACATCGGCAGTTTTGTCTGCGCGCTTAACAAGGCTATCGAACTAGCCACCAAGAATGAGTCACTTAAAGAGTAGTAATGAGTAATAAAGTACATTTAGGCCACACGGCGAGAAAACGCTTCGGACAAAACTTTTTGACCGACAGCAATGTGATCAATCGTATCGTCGGCGCCATCTCCCCCGACAACGACCACGTGATGGTTGAGATTGGCCCAGGCCTAGCGGCGCTTACCGAGCCTGTTGCAGAAAGCATCGACAAGCTGACCGTAGTCGAGCTGGATAAAGATCTGGTGGAACGCCTGCAGACCCACCCGTTTCTCAAGGATAAGCTGGAGATCCACCAGGGCGACGCGCTGAAGTTCGACTTCATGCAACTGGTCGAAGAAGGCAAGCAGATGAAGGTGTTTGGCAACCTGCCCTACAATATCTCCACGCCGCTGATGTTCCACCTGTTCGAATTTGCCGAGCATATCGAGAATATGCACTTCATGTTGCAAAAAGAGGTGGTACTGAGACTGTCTGCGGCCCCCGGTACCAAGGCCTATGGCCGTTTGACCGTGATGGCGCAATATTTCTGCCAGGTGATGCCAGTGCTCGAAGTGCCCCCAGGCTGCTTCACGCCGCCCCCTAAGGTTGACTCTGCCGTCGTAAGGCTAGTGCCCTACAAAGAGAAGCCCTACCCCTGCAAAGATGTGGATCTGCTAAGGCATCTGTGTACCACGGCCTTTAACATGCGCCGTAAGACACTGCGTAACAACCTCAAGCAGTTGTTAAGCGACGATGATTTCGGCACGTTAGGCATCGATGCCAGCATGCGCCCCGAGCAGATCACAGTGCAACAATATGTCGCCATGGCCAACCATCTGGCCGACAAACGCCAAGCCTAACCATGAAGGAGGCGCATAGCGCCTCCCACTCGTTAACCTTTTAGGGATCCGAATGAAACAACTCGAATCCTCAATCAGGATTGAGGTCAAAACCGACTATATCGAAGAGCAATCTTCGCCCGAAGAAGAGAGATACCTGTTCAGCTACACCATCACCATCATCAACTTAGGGGATGAACCCGTCACCCTTAAGAGCCGCATGTGGTGTATCACAGACGCCAATGGCCATGAGAGCAAGGTCGAGGGTGCCGGTGTGGTTGGCGAGACGCCCACTATCGCGCCCAATACCGCTTATCAATACACCAGCGGCACGGTATGCGAGACTCCCTTTGCCGTCATGCAGGGCTACTATGTGATGGTGACCGAGCAGGGCGAGACCTTCAAGGCCCCCATCGCACCTTTCCGTCTAGCGGCCCCCGGCCTGCTGCACTAATTCGAAACAGCGATCCGAGAACATCTATGGCGACATACTTCGTAGGCGACATTCAGGGCTGTTTCGATGAACTCCAGGCCTTACTGGCCAAGGTAGCCTTTAACCCGTCCAGAGACGAACTTTGGGTCGTCGGCGACATGGTGGCCAGGGGAACCCAATCACTGGAGACACTGCGTTACCTCAAGGGACTAGAGGGCTCGGTTAAGCCTGTTCTGGGCAATCACGACCTGCATCTCATGGCGCTGTACGGCAAGGTGAAACGGGTTAATCCCAAGGATAATCTCGACGCTTTACTCGACGCGCCAGATCTCAACCAACTCATCGATTGGCTCAGGCTGCAGCCCCTGGCTCGTGAGCACAAGAGCCATTCCATCCTGATGGCCCATGCCGGCATTCCCCCTCAGTGGGACGCCGAGACCGCCCTCAAAGCATCCTACGAGGTGCAACAGGCACTGGCAGAGGATGGCTACATAGAACACCTCATCGCCAAGATGTACACCAATTCGGTCAGTGAGTGGTCACCCGAGACTCAAGGGCTCGAGCGCCTCGTCTATACCATCAACGCCCTCACCCGAATGCGCTTTCTTTACAGCAATGGTCGATTAGACTTCGATTGCAAGCTGCCGCCAGCGAATGGCGAGAAGGAAGGCTTGATCCCTTGGTTTAAACAACCAGGACGGGCCATGAAGCACCATACATTGGTCTTTGGACATTGGGCTGCCTTAATGGGCGAGGTCGACCAACCGGGTCTCCAAGCCCTGGATACGGGATGCTGTTGGGGACACTATTTAACCCTCTGGCACCTTGAATCGAATCAAAAAATTACCCAAAATAAGTTAAAAAAGAGTTAAACTAGCCCTTAGCTTGGCCGATAAAAAAATAAGCGGATTTCACCGCCCTGCCCTGAGAATGTGTTATGTAATTAGGGATATAACAACAAAAACCGGAGTGCCCTATGAAATTGAACGTCGCCACTCGAGTCATCGGTGGATTTAGTGTCGTCACCTTACTACTTATCGTCTTAGGTGTGGTGTCCCTGGTCACCAATGACGACATCAAGAGCAGCACCCTCGTTTTGCAAGACCTGAGCCTTCCAGCCCTAAAGAGCAGCAATGGCCTGACTCAAAATCTTGCGCTACAGGAAAAACAGCTACTGGTGGCCTTCCATAGCAAGCAATCCAAAGAACTGCCTCAGGTTCGCACTCAATTCTCCAACCTAAGCAAGGGCTTTATATCCGAGCTGGATCAACTCAACCACATCATTCAGGGTCATGGCGACAACCTGGGCGGCCAGATCAAGTCCCTCAGAGCCAACTACCAGTCCTTCAACGACAACAGCCTCAAGATGATGCAGGCCAGAGAGCAGTCGCTACTGACGCAGGAGTCCTTAATCGACAACCTGGACAGCCTAGAGGTCGCGGCTGACGATACCGCCTCTCTGCTGCTGGACCTTATCGATCTAGAGGTCAGTGAAGATCCCACCGAGCGTGAAATTGCCGCCACCGCCAGCAACATAGACAACAGCTTCAGCAACCTGATCACCAGCAGCTATGACCTGGTCAATACCAAGGAGAAATCCAAGTACGAGACCATCCTCAAGGAGCTGGACTACATCATCAGCGAAGCGCAAAACAAGCTGGAATATGTGGGCCGCCACTGGGAAGGCGTCATCGACCAAGAGATGCTAGACAACATTAACACGGAGGCAGGCAAGGTCTTTACCATGCTCAACGGCCCTGACTCGATCCTCAAGCGTAAGGGCCAGCAGCTTGACTTCAACCTACAGGCAGGTGAACTGCTTAACACGGTCGAAGCAAATGCCACCGCGGTGAATCAGAGCATGGGCAGCCTGAACAAGGCGATTGAATCTACCTCACAGGCCGTTAGCGTCAAGGCGATCGACGAGGTCGACAGTGCCAGCTATAAGACACTAGCACTGGTCCTGATTGCCATAGTGGTGGCCGTGCTGGTGAGCATCGCCGTCATCCGCCCACTCAAGCATTCACTGGATAAGGTCAACAACGCCCTCAATATCCTGGCCTCAGGCAACCTGACCCATAAGCTGGACGATAGCGGCCATGACGAATTTGCCGAGCTGTCTCGCAACTGTAACCGACTGGTAGACAGCCTGCGCCCCCTGATCCAGGGGATCCTGGATCGCTCAAACCAATTAGCCGCCGCGGCCGAAGAAACCTCGGCCATTACCGCGCAAACCACCGCAGGTATCCAGGAGCAGAAGAACCAGGTCGATCAAGTGGCAACCGCCACGACACAGCTCAGCTCTAGCGCCATGCAGGTGAGCACCAGTGCCGACGAAGCATTGAATCAGATTAGGCAGGCCGATGAAGAGGCGCAACATATGCGCGCCATCGCCGATGAGAACAAGCGCACCATACTGGCGCTGGCCGATGAAGTAGCCAAAGCGAGTCAGGTGATCAACAAGGTTCACTCCGACAGCGCCTCTATCGGCTCGATTCTGGACGTTATCCGTGGCATCGCCGAACAGACTAACCTACTAGCGCTGAACGCCGCCATCGAGGCCGCCAGGGCCGGTGAGCAAGGCCGAGGCTTTGCCGTGGTGGCCGACGAGGTTCGCAGCCTAGCATCACGCACTCAAGACTCGACCCAAGAGATCCAGCAGATGATTCAGGTGCTGCAACAGGGCACCCAGGAAGCCGTTTCCGTGATGGAACTGGGCCGTGAACAGGCGAGCAGCTGTGTCGAGAAGACAGAGCAGGCCAACGTCGCCCTGGAGAGCATCAGCAATGCGGTCCACTATGCCCATGACTCGGGCACCCATATTGCCAATGCCGCCCAGGAACAGAACCTGGTGAGCCAGCAGGTATCTGAGAAGCTTGAGCATATCGCGGCTATCTCCGAAGAAACGGCCACGGGTGCCGATCAAACGGCGCAGTCGAGCCATCAGGTTGCCCAGCTCGCAGAAGAGTTACAGGCCTCGGTGGGCGAGTTTAAGGTGTAACGGCCTAGCGCCCTATAGGTTTATCTATCGCGGTTTATCTATCGCGGTTTATCTACTGTGGTTTATGCACCATAGTTTAAGAGCCGCCTTCAAATAGACACAAAAAAACCGGACTTAATGTCCGGTTTTTTAATGCCCAGCTAAAAGCGCTTTAATAGATTAGTTACCCGCGAGGCGATCCTTGACTGCAGCAGTAATAGGACTGCCGCCGTGACCATTACCCTCGGCCCACTCAACCACGGTCAAACCATCGGCTTCCTTCACGCTCAACTCTTCGGTGGACAGACGCTTAGTCATAAACTCACCCACGTCGTTGGCGCCGCTCTTCATGGCAAAACGCAGCAGGCTGTCACCGTTACAGCTCACCCCTTGATACACGTTACGTAGCTTAACGCGCGCTTCCTTCAATTTCTTACGTAAACGGTTTTTATCATCGGCCTGAACATAGTTGCAGATGTTGGCAACGAGTTGATCGTTGGCTTGAACCGGTGCAGGAACAGTATAAACAGAGGCTGCAATTACCACAGCTAACGTAGTCGGTAAAAAACGCATCGGGTACTCCTATAATATTTATTATTTTTTTCAATAAACTATCGTCAAAGCGCTAGTCTAAAGACAACTCGGGGTAACACCATAAGTTAACATTTTTTTACCAAATTGATAAAGCGATATTCCAAACCTTTATCATTTGTGTGAGATTCACTATCGAGGATCTGCCAACTGCCATCGTCCCACTCAGGGAAATGGGTATCCCCCTCGACATCGAGATTGATCTCGGTCAGATACAAGCAATCCGCTTGAGGTAAGAGCTCGGCATACAGCTGACCGCCGCCGATCACCACCAACTCCTCACAGTCTTGCACCAACTCCTTGGCCTGCTCAAAAGAGGTCACACAGGTCACCCCCTCGATAACCAGATCCGCCTGGCGGCTCACCACCAGGTTGTGACGACCCGGCAAGGGCCTGCCGATGGATTCGAAGGTCTTGCGGCCCATGACCACAGGCTTGCCTAGGGTCATCTGTTTAAAGTGGCGTAAGTCTTCAGGCAGATGCCAAGGCATCTGATTATCTTTGCCGATAACCCGGTTATTTGCCATCGCGGCAATCATCGCTATTTTCATGGGCTCTCCAACGGTCTTATGCCGTTTCTAGGGTTAAGAATTAGATCACTGGGCGGGTACGAAAATAGAGCAGACTAGGCATGGCGAGTCCGACAGATAACGCCCCTAATATAAAGATGGTCTTCAAGCCATTGCTGATCACCTCGGCGGTCAGCTCAGGGCTTACCTCTGACTGGGCAGACAGCTGCACCAGGGCGATCACTGTGTTGTAGGCATAGGTGCCCGGGATCATAGGAATGATCGCCGCTACGGCGTACATCAGAGGCGGTGCCAGATGCTTCTTCGCAAAGCCTATGGTCAACACGCCCACCAAGGCGGCCGCGGCAAAGGTGCACCACTCGATCGGCATGCCGAAATGCAACAGCAGAGTACGCAGGCTGTGACCCAAGGCGCCGGCGAGGGCGCAGTATGGCAAGAAACGTCTGGGGACATTGAAAACCATGGCGAATCCCACGGCCGGAACCGCCGAGAAAGCGGCGTCATTGAGCAGCTTAAGCAGGAGCTCCATCATAGGAAGAGTCCTCCCAGTTGCATGGCGATGGTGATCCCTATGACGGATGAGACGGTCAACAGGGTGGCATGCCCCCAACGGGAGATCCCCACGTTAAGATGGCCTTTTACCATATCCGAAATGGCGTTAATCATGGGAAAGCCCGGCACTAACATCAGCACGCTGGCCGCCATAGGCAGCTTAGGCGTATCGGTCAGCTGCAGGTGGTAGCCCATCTGTGCTACCAATGTGGTGATAAAGGCGGTCACGGCAAAGTTAACCAGCAGATTAAAATGATGCTTGGCTATCGCCAGACGCACAGACATACCGACCGAGGAGGCTAATATGGTGATCAACACCGCCATGGTATCGCCGCCAAACAGATGACAGAAACTGCCACAGGAGAGGCCTATCATGGGCACCAGATAGCGCTTGGGATAACTCTTAGGCTGAATCCTAGAGACACGCTTGCGTACCTCATTGAGGCCGTAGATCCCCTTCTCGGTCAGCAGGCAGATACGCTGAAGCTCGCAGATGACAGTCATGTTGATGCCATGTTCACGAATGCGCCGGGTAGTGGTAATACAGCGACCGTGGACCAGGCTGGTCAGCACCAGGGAGTTAGAGGAGATAGAGATCTCGACGCTGGCGAGACCTAATGCCTTACCCAGGCGCTGGCTGATCTCTTCGACGAGGTCAGACTCAGCACCATAGGCTAGCAAGAGTTGAGCAACCCGGACAACTTGCCGGGTAATATCATTTTGAGTATCGGCGTACACTATTCTCTCAGAATGAAAGGGGTAGCTTAATAAACTTACCTTTGATAGATGATTTCGACATCATAGTCATCATCATCGAAGTCATCGTCGAAGTCATCATCATAGTCTTCGTTGACCACTTCCTGGGTCTTCTGATGATAGTTGTCCCACTTGAACTCGACCTCGGCATCGGGATCTTCCTCGACCTCAGCAGGCAGCGAATCGATAAAGTCCATCAGCTTGAGTGCAAGCTCCTGGGTGCCTTCACGGTTGTAGGCCGAAATACAGTAGACCTCGCCCTGCCAATCCAGCTCTTTGACGATGCGATCGACACGTTCTTGCAGCTCCTCTTCGAGCAGCAGATCTGTCTTGTTAAACACCAACCAACGCGGCTTACTGGCCAGCAGAGGTGAATGCTTCTCCAGCTCACCCACGATGGCGCGGGCACTGTCGACAGGATCTGTGCCGTCGATAGGCTCGATATCTAAGATATGCAGCAGCACGCGGCAACGCTCGAGGTGCTTGAGGAAGCGAATCCCCAGGCCGGCCCCTTCGGCTGCGCCTTCGATCAGACCCGGAATATCGGCAATCACGAAGCTCTGACCATGTCTTGGCGTCACCACACCCAGGTTAGGTACCAGGGTGGTAAAAGGATAATCGGCCACCTTCGGCTTGGCGCGAGAAACGGAGCGAATGAAAGTCGACTTACCGGCGTTTGGCATACCCAGCAGACCCACGTCCGCCAACAGCATCAGCTCGAGTCTCAGGCTGCGCACCTCACCCGGTGTACCCAGTGTCTTCTGACGCGGTGCACGGTTGGTACTGCTCTTAAAGCGGGTATTCCCCAGGCCGTGGAAACCGCCCTTGGCGACCAACAGCTTCTGACCATGGGTCTTAAGATCGCCCAAGGCTTCCTGGGTTTCTTCATCGACGGCACGAGTCCCTACGGGCACCTTAAGAATAAGGTCTTTACCGCCATGACCGGTACAGTCACGACCACGGCCATTCTCGCCGCGCTCGGCAAAATGAAAGCGCTCGAAACGGTAATCGATCAGGGTGTTGAGGTTTTCATCGGCCTGCAGATAGACACTGCCGCCATCACCACCGTCACCGCCATCCGGGCCGCCATCAGGCACATACTTCTCGCGTCGAAAACTAACGCATCCACTACCGCCATCACCAGCTTCGACTCTGATCACGGCTTCATCGACAAACTTCATACCAACTCCAGGCGCCAAACAATAGACCGATTATACTGCCTATCGAAACTTACCGCCAAAAAACAATGATGCAACTACCCCAGCTCAAAAGTGGCAGAGGCAATATTGGACTGGTGCTGGAGCGATATACAGGCTCATTCACCAGTAATGATTCTTCATAAACAATAAAGCCCCACCAGAGGCAGGGCTTTAGAAACTAGCTTGGGTAGCTAAGTATTAAGCTTCGATGCTAATGAACTTGCGGTTCTTAGGACCTTTAACTTCGAACTTAACTTTACCGTCAGTTAGTGCAAATAGAGTATGGTCACGACCGATACCTACGTTAACACCTGCGTGGAACTTAGTACCACGTTGACGAACGATGATGTTACCAGCTAGAACTGATTCACCACCGAAACGCTTAACACCAAGACGTTTGCTTTCTGAATCGCGGCCGTTACGAGTAGAACCGCCAGCTTTTTTATGTGCCATTAGTTAGACCCCTTATTAAGCGTTGATAGCTGTAATTTTAACTTCGGTGAACCACTGACGGTGGCCCATCTTCTTGTCGTGGTGCTTACGACGACGGAACTTAACGATAGTTACCTTCTCGCCACGGCCATGGCTGATAACCTCAGCAACAACCTTACCACCTTCAACTAAAGGTGCACCAACGTGTACAGTTTCACCATCGGCAACCAAAAGAACTTGGTCGAATTCGATAGTTTCGCCTGTAGCAACTTCTAATTTTTCTAGACGTACAGTATGGCCTTCAGCAACACGGTGTTGCTTACCACCACTTTGAAAAACAGCGTACATAGCTATTTTACTCCGATATTTCTAGCACGCAGACCCTTTATGTTTGGCTGGGTGCTATAAAAGCTTTAATGACAATGGTCGCGGAGTTTACGCTAAGTTCGCCTGGCTGACAAGTCCTAATTCACTTTGATCAAAAAAAGATCGGAATTACTCGCACAATACTCTTCTGCTACTGTCAGGCGAGGCTTTTTTAGGTAGAATCTAATAATTATAACATTTTCGCCTTAATTTGGGCTGTCTGAATTACCTTACAACCCTCAAAGTAGAGCCATTATATGGATTTGAATGCCATTCGTCAGCTGGCAGACGCTGATATGAAAGCCGTCGACCAACTTATCTATAAGCAGTTGGAATCGGATGTCGCCCTTATTAATCAACTCGGATTCTACATCATCAACGGCGGCGGTAAACGCATGCGCCCGCTACTGTCTATTCTGGCCGCCCGCGCCATCGCCTATGAAGGTGAAGCGCATGTCAAGTTGGCGGCAATCGTCGAATTTATTCATACCGCCTCCTTGCTACACGACGATGTCGTCGACGAGTCCATGCTTAGACGTGGCCGCGAGACGGCTAACGCCCTCTTTGGTAACAGTGCCAGCGTACTGGTAGGTGACTTCCTCTATACCCGCTCATTCCAGATGATGACTGAGCTGAAGAACATGCTGGTGCTGGAAGTACTGGCCGACACCACCAACGTGCTCGCCGAAGGTGAGGTCCTACAGCTGATGAACTGTAACGACCCGGACACCAGTGAAGAGAGCTATATGCGCGTCATCTACTGCAAGACAGCCAAGCTATTTGAAGCCGCCACCCGTCTGGCAGGGGTGCTGGCCGATAGTAGCATAGAGGTTCAGACCGCCCTGGCCGACTATGGTAAGTACCTTGGTACCGCCTTCCAGCTGACCGATGACCTGCTGGACTATACAGCCGATACAGAGGCGCTGGGCAAGAATATAGGTGACGATCTCGCCGAGGGTAAACCCACCCTGCCGCTGATCTACGCCATCGCCAACGGTAACGAGGTAGAGCGTCAGCTGATCCGCGATGCCATTGAGAAGGGCGACGGCACAGAACATATCGACACCATATTAAAGGCCCTGGATCAATGTGGTGCCCTCAGCTACACAGAGAAACGGGCTCTGGAAGAAGCAGAGAAGGCCATACGCGCGTTAGATCCGCTTGCCGATAGCGACTATAAGCAGGCCCTGATATCGCTGGCGAAAATCGCCGTGGCGCGTAATCACTAACGAACTAGTTAGTCGATTTGTAATGACGAGTTATACCAATCACAGTAAGTATGTGATCAGAAATAGCGCAGGAAAAACGCTTAAGAACAAAGCAGAATTTTTAGATAAGTAGTTATTCTACAATTAAAAATTGCTAATACAGTTATCGAGCGTTTTAACAAGCTAGCATGATCAATTATCTATTACGATTGGTATTAAACATTACCCATAAAAAATGGAGCCGATTGGCTCCATTTTTTTATTCAGGACTAAACCTTACTCACACAGTGCCTTACTTAACAAAGTCTACACCCAGTGTGATATCGGCTTTCAGCGTGTCTAGCATAGCGTCGCGTGCGTTGGCTTCGAACTCGCTAACCTCACCATAGGCAAGTACCTGCTCGATACCGTTCTTACCCAGTAGTACAGGCTGTGCAAAGAAGTCGGCATGCTCGCTGCCACCGTCAACATAGGCACATTCAACAACGTTAGCTTCACCCTGTAGGCCACGAACCAGTGACAGACCGAAACGACATGCCGCCTGACCCATAGACAGAGTCGCGCTACCGCCACCCGCCTTAGCTTCAACCACTTCGGTACCCGCGTTCTGGATACGAGTTGTCAGAGCCGCCACTTCTTCATCAGAGAAGCTTACGCCTTCGATTTGAGACAGTAATGGCAGGATGGTCACGCCACTGTGCCCACCAATAACATTGACCTTAACGTCGGCAACATTCAAGCCCTTCGCTTCGGCAACGAAAGTTTCAGAGCGGATCACATCAAGAGTGGTCACACCGAACAGACGGTTCTTGTCATATACACCGGCTGCCTTCAATACTTCGGCAGCGATGGCCACAGTGGTGTTAACTGGGTTAGTGATGATACCGATCAGTGCCTTAGGGCAAGTTGCGGCACACTTCTCAACCAGGTTTCTCACGATACCCGCGTTGATGTTGAATAGATCTGAACGATCCATGCCTGGCTTACGCGCAACACCAGCAGAGATAAGTACCACGTCGGCACCTTCCAGTGCTGGCGTTGGATCTTCACCCGCAAAACCCTTTACTTCTACCGCAGTAGGGATGTGGCTTAGGTCAACAGCAACACCTGGGGTTACTGGCGCGATATCATAAAGGGATAGTTTTGAACCAGCAGGCAATTGAGTTTTGAGTAGTAGGGCAAGAGCCTGGCCAATACCACCGGCGGCACCAAGTACAGCAACTTTCATAGTTATCTCCGTTAATTCTTGGATATTATGTGATATAGATCTAGATTTACCGATGGCGCAACATTACTGGAATCACGGTAAAAATTCAATTATCCCTTAGTCGTGTGACCAGATAATTTCGAATTGCCCCAGTCAGCTGCCATTTACAACAGATATAAGGTATACTGCCCGGCCTTGCCCGCGATGCTACGTCACAAGACCGCCACAAAACCCATCCCACAAACCTGAATTTTTATTCACGCAATCCGAATAACGCTTGACTAATGGCGCAAAAATATTCAAAATAAGCCAGTTTTTTGAATATAAGAATAATTCGATATGCAAGCCAATAAAAATCAAGACGAACTTGTAAAGACCTTTAAGGCTATCTTGAAAGAGGAGCGTTTTGGCTCCCAGAGCGAGATAGTCAATGCCCTGCAAGCTGAGGGCTTCAACAACATTAACCAATCCAAAGTCTCTCGTATGCTGAGCAAGTTTGGCGCGGTGCGCACCCGCAACGCCAAGCAAGAGATGGTCTACTGCCTGCCCGCCGAACTTGGGGTCCCGACGGCTGGCAGCCCGCTGAAGAACCTAGTACTGGACGTCGACCATAACCAATCTATGATAGTGGTCAGAACCAGCCCAGGCGCGGCGCAGCTGATCGCCAGACTGCTGGACTCTATCGGCAAGCCCGAAGGTATACTGGGCACCATCGCCGGTGACGATACTATCTTTATCTGCCCTTCCAACATTCAGGAAGTGGACAAGACACTTGAGACGGTCAAGTCGCTGTTTAACTATGCCGACTAAATCCACCGATTAAGTCCGCCGGCTCGTTATTCGCCGATTAATCCACGCTCGAGCTTGGCCCAAGTCATACTCCTCGGCGAAAACCTCGGGAATAGATATAGAGACACCCTTTGCGCTGTTAACGCCAAAGGGTGTCTTTTTTTATTTACGCTCAAATTGAATACTGTATATACGATAGGATACACTGATGCCAAACCATCCCCTCTGTCACCCGATGGTTAAGGACCTGAGATGAATAACAATAAGATAATCAATATCGACAACCTTTGCTGGGAATCTTGGCAACACTCAGACCAATACGCCAGTCATCAGAAGCATATCGGCGATGCCGCCGGTTGCCAGCAGATAGGTGTCACCATGGAACGACTGGAACCCGGTAAACTCTCCTCCGTCGCCCACTATCATACCAAGGAAGAGGAGCACTTCTACGCGCTGCAAGGCGAAGCCACCCTGTATATCGACGGCGAGCCGCATCCCTTTAAACAGGGCGACTATATCTGTTTTACCGCCAACTCAGGTATTTCCCATACCTTAAAAAACGAGTCAGATGCTGACTTTCTGTTTATGGTGTTGGGCAATCGTGATCCCCACGATGTGGTGGTGTATCCAGAGCATAATAAGGTACAGGTGCGCTCCATCGACGAGGTGTATGCCAAGCGGCCGACCAACTATTGGGACCCAGACCGCTAATCCGCTTGTAAGCGAGCATAAAAAAACACACCTTAGGGTGTGTTTTTTGTTGGGTTAGTAGCTAGGGTCTGTTTATCTTTCGCGTTCATTTTTACAGTATTCTGTATCGCTTTTATACAAGGCAGAGCGATTGTAATGTGGTGTGCTACATCAATGAGCGATAACGCAGTAGAAAAATGATACAGACGCTGCCCGCAGGGTTCGTCTTGAACACGTTCAACTCTTTATTACTCGGCTTTTATATAGAATAACTATACTTCAAGCCTCATACCACGCTTTGAACATGCTCAGTTAGGGAAGGTGCGAACAAGTCGTCGCACAGCTCTGGCTTTGATAGCAGCGACAGTTCAAGGCATTCAACTGAGGGCATGCCGAGGCCTGCTGAAGTTGAATAACGCCGAAATGGTGTTGCTATCAAAGCCCCGCAGGGCGAGGCTTACAGCGGTATTTGCTGCGTTACAGTTCTTGCGAAGGACTAGGGCCATTCGCTGCAAACTGTGCCTAGCATCTATCCACTTTAAGCACACGCAGAGCAAGCAGCACAGCTCTGGCTTTGATAGCAGCGACAGTTCAAGGCATTCAACTGAGGGCATGCCGAGGCCTGCTGAAGTTGAATAACGCCGAAATGGTGTTGCTATCAAAGCCCCGCAGGGCGAGGCTTACAGCGGTATTTGCTGCGTTACAGTTCTTGCGAAGGACTAGGGCCATTCGCTGCAAACTGTGCCTAGCATCTATCCACTTTAAGCACACGCAGAGCAAGCACGGGACTTATTCGCACCTTCCTTAGAACAAAATTTGTTCTCAAAAGGTCAACAGGCCCTAGGTCCTAGCTCTCGATATCGGCTTCGCGCTCCATAAAATCCAGCGAAGGGGCAAAGAATGCCGATCCGGTCAGCGCCTGAGTAAAGTGCATCAGGTGATCGTGATTTCCCTCGCTGTCACCATGGATCATGCTGTGTAGCATCTTCTCGAAATTCACCGAGTTGCGACAGACGGAAATAAACATCAGCCCCTGCTCTTTCATCGAACCGTAAGGCATACTCTGACGCAGGATCTCCATCGACTTGCCGTCGGCATCTTTCAGGTTAACCCGCTTGATATGACTGGTAAGCGGCTTGTCCTCGGAGGCATACTCGATATTGTCTATCTTAGTGCGGCCTATGATATCTTCCTGCTTCTTCTGTGGCAGGCGATTCCACTTGCTGAGGTTATGGGCGAACTTCTGCACATGGATATAGCTGCCGCCTCGGAAGTATTCATCTTCTTCTCCCACCAGAGCCACATCCTGGCGATGACGTCCCTTGGGGTTCTCAGTGCCGTCGACAAATCCGGTCAGATCTCGGGTATCCATAAACTGGAATCCTCGCTCCTCGTCCACCAACTCGACGAGATCTTCAAACATCTGACACACCTCGTTAGCCACCAGATGCAGGATGTCGTAGCGATCGCAGCGCAGATGTACGAAGAGATCATACTCATGGGCCGGGGCATCGCGATTGTCGGCATGCATGGCCGGGAAAGGCTTGAGCTCTGAAGGTCTGCGCTCGCCATAGAGGCTATCCCAATAGTTAGCACCTATGGCCACGAAGCCGTTGAAGGCACTGTCGGCATACTGGTCGGCCAGTTCATAGATATACTGAGCGACATTGGCGACGCAGGGGCGCAGCTGAGACTCGACGCCATCATTGGCGTTGAACATCAGATACACACTATGTAAATTTCCTTCGGCACACACACCCAGCTGTTCACGTGGCATAACCAGATTATCCATAAATAAACCTACCCTTCGTCAGTCTCAATTTCGGCGCTATTATCCGAAACTTTAGCGATAATTAGTATTACACAACCCACAAACCGTTAAAGCGAAACGTCATTTAATGGCTAGATTAACTTTTTTTTAAGTTGGCAACCATAGCAAGACGTAAATGCGCTTCACAAAAGTGTTACATCAGCCCAGTTTAGAACAATACCGCCGGATGAGGCGTCACCGACAAGGCAACATTCTGCCCCTCTGTGAAATGATGCAAAGGCGATCGCACCGCCAATACCTCCTCGCCAATCAAGATACTGTAGTGGCAGAGGTTACCGAGGAAGCGCCGCGCTATGATGGTGCCCTCCCCTCGCTCATCCTCTGCTATCTGCAGCTGCTCTGGGCGCAGCAAGAGCTCTCCGCGATAGCCTTTGGCCTTGTCCAAGTCACTGCTGCTTTGCACCTCGCCCAGCAAGGTATCTAGCCTATTACGCGCACTCACCTCACAGCTGAGATAATTCACCTGACCGAGAAATTCCGCCACATACTTGTCGGCTGGCAAGGCATAGAGGGCCTCGGCATCACCATATTGCGCGATAGCCCCCTCTTTAAACAGCGCCAGCTTGTCGGCAAAGACGAAGGCCTCATCCTTACTATGGGTCACGAACACAGCACTGACCCCGCGCTGTTTTAAGATCTCGCGGATCTCCACCATCATCTCACCGCGCACCTTAGCATCGATATTGGAAAAGGGCTCATCGAGTAGCAGCAGCTCCGGCTCATAGGCGAGTGCCCGGGCAGTCGACACCCGCTGTTGCTGACCACCGGAGAGCTCGTGGGGATAACGCCCACCTAGGCCTTCCAGCTTAACCAGCGCCAGCATCTCACTGAGCCGCGACTGCCTATCAGACTTACTCAACCCTTTGACACCAAAAAGTATGTTCTCGGCTACGGTCAGGTGAGGAAACAGGGCGTAATCTTGAAAGATCATGCCGACCTCACGCTGCTCGCTGGGCACAAAAACATCCGGACCAGACAATAGTCGGCCATTGATACTGATGCGTCCCTGAGAGATAGGCTGTAATCCGGCTATCGCCTTGAGTAGCGTGGTCTTGCCACAGCCACTGGGCCCGAGCAGGGCGGCTATTTCCCCCTGATGCAACACGAGATCTAAGCCTTTCAGTATCGCCTGGCCCTGATAATCGCTATGCACTTGTTCTATGGTAAGAGTCGACATTTTAGTTACCTTGCTCCAGAGAGCGATTGAGATAGATGAGTGGAACCAGGCCTACCAAGACGATCACTATGGCCCCCAGGGCCCCCTGCTCAAGCTGCTCATCTGAGACAAACTGATAGACATAGGTGGCAAGATTTTCAAAGCCGACGGGCCTGAGTAGTAATGCCGCCGGTAGCTCCTTCATACACTCGATAAACACCAGCAGGATGGCGGCAAAGATACCGCTACGCAGCAATGGCAGGTGGATCCGTGTGAGTATGCTCCCAGGCCTCATCCCCATGGTCACAGACGCCATATCCAGCGAGGGGCTGATCTGTTTATAACTGTTTTCTATGCTGCCGATGGCAATGGCTGCAAAGCGTATGGCGAAGGCAAAAATTAACACAAACAGGGTACCGCTGAAGATAAGTCCCGGCCCATTCAGCTCAAAATAGCCATAGAGATCATTTACCGCAAAATCCAGGTAGCTGAGGGGCACTAAGACACCGATAGCCAGCACTGTGCCAGGCAGGGCATATCCGGTAGAGGCCAGGCGCGAGGGCAACATGTCGATTTTCCTTGGGCTACAGCGCCGGACAAACATCAACAGCAAGGCAAACATCACGGTGATCAGGCTAACCACCAGGGCGATCGTCAGACTGTTCAAACTGTATTGCCAGAAGTCCTGATTCCAACTCACCTCAAAGTAATCCCAGGCGTACCCCAGCAATACCCATACGGGAAGGCCGAAGGCCAATAAGAGCAGCACCGCGCAATAACCACTGGCCAGCCACGCCTTACTCCCCGATAGCGCGTATCTTTCATGGGAGGTGATTGGTGTCTGTTTCTGAAACAGCTGCTGCTTACGCCGGGCAAAACGCTCGGCGCCGATCAGACAGAAGACCACCAACAGGATGATGGCAGACAACTTAGCGGCCGCCGCCAGACTGCCGTAGCCCAGCCAGGTATCGTAGACCGCCGTCGTTAGCGTGGGCACGGCAAAGTAGCTGACGGTGGCAAAATCGGCAGCCGTCTCCATCGCCACAAGAGCCGCTCCCACCGCCAAGGCCGGCCTCGCCATAGGCAGGTTAAGGCGCCAAAAACTGCGCCAGGGGCCGGCCCCCATCACTCGGGAGGCATGCAGCAGGCTAGGCGACTGCTCCATAAATGCGGTGCGCGCCAGAAGATAGATATAGGGAAACAATACCAGCGCCAGCATCACAGACGCGCCGCCTAAGGTGCGCACATCGGGAAAGTAGTAATCCATGGGCGACTGCCAGCCATTGACCTGCCTCAGCCAGCCCTGCACAGGCCCGGCATAGTCCAGCAGATCCGTATAGACATAGGCCACCACATAGGCGGGCATGGCTAAGGGCAACAGCAGCGCCCACTGAAACCAGTTGCGCCCAGGAAAATCACAGCGGGCCACACACCAGGCGGCAGGCACGGCGATCAGCAAGGCCCCCAGGCTGACAAACAACATCAAGGCCAAGGTGTTGAAAATATAGGTAGGCAACACAGTTTGCATCAGGTGACCGAACACGGCTTGGTCCGGCACCAGCGCCTGTATGCAGATGGCCCCCAAGGGTAAGGCAAAGCAGATGGCGGTCAGATAACTCAGGGTGGACCAAGATTTGGGGAAGCCTAAAATCATAGAAAATCTCAATAGATCGAGTCAGGACATTATCGGTGACCAACTTAAATCTAAGCTTAAACGCAAACGATTATTAGTTGAATGATGACCCATCTGGCATAAAAACAAGATAGCCTTCCCGAGGGAAGGCTATCAACTGGTGAGTATCCGAGCTCGATTTAGAGATCAAACTTCACCTGGTCGAGCAACTTCACCGCCGCGCCGTGAAATTCCGCCAGCTTGTGGATAGGCAGCTCATCGGCCTTGTAGTCTCCCCAGGATGCCACCAGCTTTGACGGCTTTACGTCCAACTTAACCGGGTATTCCATGTTGAGTTCGGCGTAGGTCTGCTGCGCCTGTTGACCCGAGAGATATTCCATCAGCTTGATAGCGTTCTCGCGCTCTGGGGCATACTTAGCCAAGGCCATACCAGAGACATTGATGTGAGCGCCGCGATTTTTCTGATTCGGGAAGTTGATGTTAACCGCCTCGGCCCAAGGTACCTGCTTGGGGTCTTGCAGCATCTTACCCAGGTAGTAGCTGTTACCTATGGCGATGTCGCATAAGCCTTCCTTGACTGCCTTCACCTGCGCCCTGTCATTGCCCTGAGGCTTGCGAGCAAGATTTGCCTTAACGCCTTCTAGCCAGGTCTTGGTATCCGCCTCGCCATGATGGGCGATCATCGACGCGACCAGAGAGATGTTGTAGGGATGCTTGCCACTACGGGTACAGATCTTACCCTTAAACTTAGGATCCGCCAGATCTTCATAATCGATATCCAGCGGGCCGAGTCGCTCTTTAGAGGAATAGATGTTTCTCACACGCTTGGTGAGGGCAAACCAATCGCCATCGGGCGAACGAAGATTGGCAGGAATGTTCTGCTGCAAGGTCTCGCTGTCGACCGAGGCCACAAGCCCCTTGTCAGCCAGCTCCATCAAACGGGAAAAATCTGAGGTGAGCACAAGGTCCGCCGGTGACAGACGCCCCTCTCGGGCGATGCGTTCGGCGATGCCCTGCTTGGCAAACACCAGATTAACCTTGATCCCTGTCTCCTTGGTAAAGTCAGCCAGAATAGGATCGATAAGGAAAGCCTGTCGATAGGAATAAACCGTGATGCTATCGGCCGCATTGGCCATTGAAGTGACACAAGCAAAACCCAAAACAGCCAAACGTTTCATGAATCTCATGCAGATACTCCGCGCTAAAGTTAATGATAATAATTATCAATTGCGACAAGGGTAATCAATCTGGCATGAAACGGCAAGCCAGATTGGTCAAAATTTGCGAGGCCGCTCATTTTGACCAAAAATGCCTCGCTGACTAGACTCAAAGGACTCGGCCAATAAAAGGATCTTATATGCTACTGGAAATTCTCGCGCTGATGCTTGCCGTCATTCTGCTTCTGTTCCTCTTTAAACATAGATTTACTCGGGGACGAGTCCGCCGAGCCCGCAGAGCCGCCATGACTCAGGCAAGTCCCGGCACCAGTACGATCAGCGAAGAAGTTCCCCATACTCCAATCCATGCTCAGAGCACTAGTCACCCTTATCACTGCGTCGAGATTGTCAACGACAAAGGTGTGTGTGACAGCGCGAAGAAACTAAAAGATAAACGTTTTCTCTCCAAAGACGCGCCGACACTCCCCCTCCCTGACTGCAACGAGGCCGAGTGTCACTGTCGATATCTACATCATGAAGACAGAAGAGGACAAACCGAGGACAGGCGGGTCGACTTTGGCGTGACCAGCGAGCTCTATGGCGTTTTCGGCGAGCCCAATCGACGCAATCAACCGGCAAAGGGACGGCGCCTTACCGATACCCGCCACTAGAGGCAGAGCCCCAAATGCAAACGGCCTGATGCTAGGCAAAGGCTAGGTGCGGGGACGCGTGGTTAACATGGCCGCGCTCATAGAGAAAGTCTGTAGCCATCTGGCCGTGGCGGGCGCCACCTTACGCCAATCCAGGTCAGGATGTCGAAAATCCATATACTCTAACAGGCAGGCGAGACAAATCTGCTGCAACGACAACTTGCTGTGCCCAGAAATGGCCATCAGCTCTATCTGTGCCAGCCCCCTGAGTAAGGCTTGCTCGAATCTCGCCGTCCAGAACGGGCTACGCAATCCTTCATCGTCCCGCATCTGCTCCTGCCTTAATGCCACCGCACTGTCGAGCAACCCCTTGATCAGGGAGTATTGAGTCTCGCCATACCAAGAATCACCAGGCTGACCAAACAGCTCACCACCACAATATTCATGGTCTAGGTAGCGCAGGATCACCTCGCTGTCATACAAGGCGCCGCCATCGTTTAACAACAAACAGGGGATCTTGGCCAGGGGGTTGGCATCTAGCAGTAGCTCGGTATTGTCCAATGGGTTCACCGCTACCGGCTCGATCCCCCTGATGGCAAACTGTGCGATGACGACACGCACGGTTCTTGCGTAGGGTGATGCGTCAGAAAACAGTAATTGCATCTCGCTTCCTCTACCAATATTTCTCGACGGTGATCTGTCCTGGCGCGCGGCGAAGATTTTTAGCTAGGCCACGGGACTGTAACAGGGTATTGAGTTCTTTTATCATCTCGGGATGACCACAGATCATCACCTGTGAATCTTGTGCGCTTAGGCTGAGGCCAACCTGCTGCTCTATCACGCCGCTCTCTACCCCTTGGGTGATGCGGCAACTCAGCGCCCCTTCCACCGGCTCTCGGGTCACTGAAGTGACCAAGGTAAACTGCTCAGGGTATTGCGCCTCGAACGATTTAAGCTCCTGAAAATAGGCGAGATCGTCTTGATACCTCACCCCATATACTAAGATCACCCGCTCAAACCTCTGCCAGGGCTCGGCGGTTCTCATCATGGAGATAAAGGGGCCCACAGCTGTGCCCGTGGCAAAAAACCACAGATGTTTGCCCTGCTCAGGGAGCTCATCCAGCGTCATGAAACCCGCCGCCTTGGTAGAGATATCGACGCTATCCCCCGGCCCTAAGGCCTGGAGCTTAGGCGAAAGCAGCCCGTCGTCAACACTCACTGCCAGCACCTCGAGCAGCGGCGCATCGGGCGCATTGACCAAAGAATAGGCCCGGGCGACACGTTTATCGTCGATATGCAACGACAACTTGATAAATTGCCCAGCAATAAACTCGCCGATATCCGCCGACAGCTTCAAGGTAAATAACTGATCGCTCCAGTCAATCCGCTCTACAACCTTTGCCTCTCCCCACATATCGCCACCTCTGCTGGCATCAATCGACACTGATACTCCCATGATTCATAGATTTTCTATCCGAGTCAAGACAACAAAAAAACCCTTATATGAAGGGGTTTATCCTAGGGCTTGTTGATCTTTCAAGTTTAATTTTTGTTCAATCTAAACGCGTTTTGCGCGAGGCGAGAGCCATGAAGCATAGTTACTCTATGTGAATGGCGAACAACAAAGAAATCGTCTGGAACGATTTCTAACAGCGTCGCTGACCGCCTGCGGTGAAAGGCAGGAAGCCTTTCATAAAGTGCAGCGCGCGTTTAGATGAACCCGTTGGGCAGCGTTTGTAGGCCATTTCTACGGTGTTATCGCCAGTTTGTGTAGAAGACTACACGACACAGGCTCTGCCTTGTATAAATCACCTTCAAACTGCTGCAAAAACAAACGGCAAAGATCAACAGGCCCTAGACAAATGGTATCGAAAGAGACGCTATTCTTGCTCAGGCTCCTGATTGAAACTGTCTCTGAATGCCTGCAGCCCTTCCTGTACCAGGCCGTAGGTCTTGTCGACCCCAGCCTCAATGTCCCCTTCAAGCACCTTGAGCCCAGAGAGGATATCTTTGGCCTCATCGAAACCTTGGTCTATCGCCCCGCTGATAATGTCCATGAAGGAGCTCAACTGTTCATCGAACGACATGCCACTGTTTTGCTCCTGGTGTATGGCAAAAAACTGAGTGGCAAAGCTGACGATGCGCTCGGCCGTCGCCTCTGGCGAGGTATCGACCCCTTGAGCCACAGCCGTCTCAATGGCGTGCTCCCCCATAGTGGGCGCCAGCTCCTCATTGATCGCCTCGATTGCCGCCTTGTAGAGCAGCTGCATGGGCTCATTGCCTGCGCTCAGGTTCACATCTTGCTGCGCTTCCAGGATCGCCGTATTCATCAACTGTTTACTGGCCGCCAGGGCCGTCTTGTTCTTAGCCACTTCGGAGACTTGCTGACCATGGTTAGTCGTCGAATCTGTCTTGTTATGCGCCGCCGCAGATACGGCTCCGCCGTGATTTTGAATCTCCATAATCGCCTCACTCACCAAATTAAATTAACCCTCAGCTTTAATTATCGTCCATTTTATAAACAACTTTAGCCCTAAGGCTCAATTAATCTGTCATCGGCATACTCAGCGAAATAGGATATGCTAGCCAACTCATTAAGACAGATAGGGATGCTTATGTTACGACTCATCAGCTTTGGGCTTCTGGCCCTATTAGGTTACCTGCCTATAGCCCAGGCCAATGCGGCGATTACCAGTAAGACTGTGATTCTGGTACGTCATGGGGAAAAGGCCACTCAAGGTCGCGACCCTAGCCTGAATGACGCGGGCAAGTTAAGGGCACAAGCCTTGGTAGAGAGCCTGGCCGATACCCCACTCACCCTGGCCATATCGACACAATTTAAGCGCACTCAGGAAACTTTGGCGCCGCTTATCGCCGCGAAAGGGATTCCACTGATCGTTATCGACGCGGGCAGGGAGATGGACAAGCATATAGCGGCTATCGTCGATAGCGTCATGGCGCAGGAAGGCAATGTGGTCATTGCGGGGCATTCCAATACCGTACCACTGATCATCAAGGCACTGAGAGGACCAGAGATACCTCAATTGGGAGAGGATGAATATGACAATTTATTTATCCTTTCCCTGCACCAAGATGGCCCAAGTAGTCTGATAAAAACCCAATATGGTGCAAGTTCAAGCAATACCCAATAAGGATTAGACATTAGTCTAGATAGCGCTAGCTTTATAGACTAAACTTGATTACATTAGTGATATATGGATTAGCAGCAGGTGCTGGCAACAAGCCCAGCCATGGAGAGTCACAGGTGAGTAATTCGTTTTTTGGAGCGGGAAATAAAAGTAAACCCTTGTCGGTTAGCTGTCAAAACTGCAACCGATTAACGGTTATCGAAGGTGAGACTATCTGCTTCAAGGGTGGAGAGATCATTAGGCTTACGCCTTATGAACCGCAAAATAGCAAACTCAGCCTCCTATGCGACGGCTGGAGACCGGTCAATACCTCAAAGTCAGCCTAATCTTTCTACCTGCCACTCTGGCAGTAACCCCCTATAACATCCCCGCATAGTCATTCGCGCAGTGTTTTACCTCGCGAGTCAGCCCCTCGATCACGGTCGAGGCTGGTATCATAGACAGGGTCAGGCCCCGAGTCGTGACCCTCAAATAGGAGCTAAGTTGGGCATAGACGGTTACCAACTCCTCCTGTTCCAGCCCCCGCTCTTTCAAGGTCGCCATGATGGCTAGCCAATCGGTATCCACAACCCGCGCCTGACCTTCGATACTTGCATGTATAGGGATATTTTTCATGGGACCGCCTCCACAGGTTTGTTATTGACAAATATTATGCAAATCAAACCTGAACGAATACTTAATCCCCTACAATTAATGTTGATTTTGTACCGTCCACAGCTTCTTGTAGAGACCATTGGCTGCCAGCAGGCTCTGATGATCGCCGCGCTCGACGATCTTCCCCTGACTCAGAACCAAGATCTGGTCGGCATCCACGACCGTCGACAGCCTGTGGGCGATCACCAGACTGGTATGCCCCTTGGCCATCTCCTTGAGGGCATTGAGGATCGCCTGCTCCGAATGACTATCTAGAGACGAGGTCGCCTCGTCGAACACCAATAGGGGGGAGCCCTTAAGAATCGCCCTGGCGATCGCCACCCTCTGCTTCTCGCCACCGGATAGCTTTAGCCCGCGCTCGCCCACCTTGGTATACCAACCCTCGCTGAGTTGTGAGACAAAATGAGACAGGTGGGCCAGTTCTATCGCCTCCTTCACTTGCTCGTCGCTGGCCCCCGGCAGACCATAACGAATATTCTCCAGCAAGGAGTCGTTAAACAACACGGTATCTTGCGGCACTATGGCGATGGCGCTACGCAGTGCGTGTTGGGTCAGCGCCTTAGTATCATGCCCATCTATGGTGATAACCCCCTGCTGCGCCTCATAGAAGCGAAACAGCAGCTTCACTATGGTGGATTTACCCGCGCCGCTATCCCCCACAATCGCCACCTTATGCCCGGCAGGGATCTCGAAACTCACATCGGACAAGATAGGCCTATCACCGTAACGAAAACTGACTCCCTCAAACCTAAGGCTCCCCAGCGTGATCTGGGGCGACTTAGCGTCGGGCGCATCCTCAATCTTTGGCACTCTATCTAGCAGACTAAACATGCGCTCGATATTAGCCAGCGCGCCGCGGATCTCGCGATAGACAAAGCCTAAAAAATTCAGCGGCATAAACAGCTGCATCATGAAGGCGTTGATCAGCACGAAGTCACCTATGGTCATGGCTCCCTGGCTGACCTGACTCGCGGCCAATGCCAACATCAGCGTCATCGCCAGCGAGATGATCAGCGCCTGACCGGCATTGAGGGCAAACAGAGAGAGTCGATTCTTACGCTTGGCCACCTCCCATCGCTCGAGGGCTTGATCATATTGTTCAGACTCATAGGCCTCGTTGTTAAAATACTTCACCGTCTCATAGTTGAGCAGGCTGTCGATGGCGCGGGTATTGGACTGAGAATCCGCCATAGCCGCCTCACGCACGAAGCCGGTGCGCCACTCGGTGGCAAAGATGGAAAATAGGATATAAGCGACGACGGCGCTTAACGTAATGATGGCAAATGCCCAGCCATAGTTATAAAGCAAGATACCCACCACCAGCGCGATCTCGAGTAGGGTCGGCACTATGTTGAACACCATGAAACGCATCAAGAAGCTGACCCCACTGGTGCCCCGCTCTATATCTCGAGACAGGCCGCCGGTGCGCCGCTCCAGGTGAAACGCGAGATCCAGCCGATGCAGATGATCAAACACAGACAAGCCCAAACGCCTTATCGCTCGTTCGGTAACCCGACCAAATAGCGTGTCTCTCACCTCGGAGATCACTGTGTTCAGCAGGCGTAGACTACCGTATGCCAGCACCAGGGCGATGGGCACCGCAATTATCTGCTCACTCGAGGCCTCACTCAGGGTATCCACCAGATGCTTGAGCACGAAAGGCAGGCCGACGCTTGCCATTTTCGCCACCACCAGACAGGCCAGCGCCAATACCACCCGCCCCTTGAACTCCAATAGATAAGGCCAAAGCAGTTTCAGGACCTGCCAGTTCAATTTGTCGATAGGACCATCAAAATAGAGCGTGGGACGCATGGCAACTCCAGCTAGCATCAATATTGGGAGGATGGCATTTAGATGAAATCGAGATAAAAGCCATAACATCCACCATCTTACCTTAGTAGACTCATCCGCCACTAGCGCAATTGTTCAGCTTTGCCAAGGGGTTAGCATTTTGCCCTATGCAAGCTGTCCAATATCAGACTTTAGGAGCATTCGCCCGTACAGGTTAGTGCGACTTTTGGGTGATAAAATGGTGGTAAAATTAGAAAAAAGCATTATTCTTGAGAGAATAATTATCACTTTAATGTTTCAACGGGGTAATTATTGTTATCTCTTGCCGGAGATTTTGATAATCTCAAGATCAGCTTAAGGCAGTTCAAGCCGAGCAAAAGCAGAGCGGGAATAACCCCCATTTTTTAAAGGAAGCCGATATGCCACAATCATCTGACGTGCAATACCCTCCACTGCCATTGGTACAAACTTGGGTATGGATGATGACAGAATCGAACAGCCCAGAAATTCAGCAAAAGGGTCAAAACAATTTAATATCGTCTTTTGGCAGTCTGGCTAAGGCCAATGAATATCTGGTGAAACAACAAGCCAAATAAACGAGCCAGCAGAATGCAAAAAAGGAAGCCAATTGGCTTCCTTTTTAGTTTCTCGTCGCCCCTCGGCTGAGCAAGCCCAGCAGATGAAGGCCAGACTAAGCGCGACGTTCGAGCACACTCTGGTTGAGCTGTGCCAGCAAAGTCTCGGTATCTTCCCAACCAATACAGGCATCTGTGATGCTCTGACCATAACACAAAGGTTGCCCTTCAATATAATCCTGACGTCCCTCGACCAGGTGACTCTCGACCATTACGCCGAAAATCGCACGCTCACCGGCACTTACCTGGCTGGCCACATCTTCGGCCACCAGCATCTGACGCTTGAACTGTTTGCTGCTATTGGCATGGCTAAAATCCACCATGATATTTTGCGGCAGGTTTACCTTCGCCAGCTGTTCACTGATCGCCTGAACGTGTTCGGCGCTATAGTTCGGCTCCTTGCCTCCACGCAGAATGATGTGACAATCGGGGTTACCCTTGGTGGAGACGATTGCCGAATGGCCATACTTGGTCACCGACAGAAAATGGTGTGGTGCACTGGCCGCGCCGATCGCGTCGATAGCGACCTTGATGGTGCCATCGGTCCCATTCTTGAAACCGACAGGGCAAGAGAGGCCCGATGCCAACTCTCTGTGTACCTGTGACTCTGTGGTACGAGCACCAATTGCACCCCAACACATGAGATCCGCCACATATTGTGGAGTGATCATATCCAGGAATTCACCCGCGGTAGGCACACCTAAGTCGTTGAGATCTAACAGCAGTTTACGCGCGGTACGCAAACCATCGTTCAACTTAAAACTGTTATCCATGTAAGGGTCGTTGATCAAGCCTTTCCAGCCCACTGTGGTACGCGGCTTCTCGAAATAGACGCGCATCACCACCTCGAGTTGATCCTTATATTGCTCACGCAATTTGGCGAGTCTCTCACCGTATTCAAGCGCCGCCTTAGGATCATGGATAGAACAAGGGCCAATGATCACTAACAGACGATCATCTTCTTTTTTAAGGATATTGTGTATATTCTGCCGTGCGTTAAACACTGTTGCCGATGCATTTTCGCTTGCCGGAAATCGCTCAAGAATGGCGACAGGGGGTAACAACTCTTTAATTTTATTAATGCGAACGTCATCAGTTTGATAATACATGATATTTATTTTCCACTCCGGCTCTGGATTAAATAAGGGTCTCTCTATTGCACTACTGATTTCAATTTATCCAGTATTCTCCGCTATTGCAACCAAACATTAATAAAATTAAAAATATAAAAATAACCATCTGTTATATAACATTAAATTATTATTTTTATTTAAAACTTTCCCTGCTAAGCCAGCGATATAAACGGAACGAGACAAAACAAATTGTTAACATTTGTCTGGAAATCGGCTAGAAGCCTATCTATAGTAGATTATTAATGGTCATAAGAGAGTGATACCGAGGCTCTCGAGATGGCGCAACAGCCCCTGTTGAGGTAACCATCGCCCCGATGAGAATATTGCTGCTGGCATCTGGTTTTATACTTTTTTCAAACCCGCTTCTGGCACACGCTGCTAACACAGAGATCTCCTTTGCGGTCAGCAACACCATTCCCCCCTATTTCTTTGCCAACGGTCAGAGCGGGATTCAATATGAGCGTCTCGCGGCGGTGTTATCCAGGCAGTCGTTATCGATCGGGCACATTCATCTATCCCCCAATAAGCGAGCGTTCCGCCAGGTCGCCAGCGGCAATGTCGATTGCCTCATCAATGCCCCCGAGAACCTAGCGGGCCTCTACTACACCCGCAGCCTTATCAGTTACCAAAACAGCGTGTTCACTCTGGCCAGCAATAAACTGCTCATCGACTCAGTCACCGATCTGGCGGCGATCTCTGTCATGGGGTTTCAGAACGCGACGCAATATTTAGGTAAAGACTTCTACCAGATGGCACTCAATAACCCACAATATGGTGAATCCAACAGCCAGAAAAGCCAGGTGATGATGCTGTTTTCCGGAAGGGTCGAAGCCATTATCTTGGAAGGGCGCATATTTGAATATTACCGCGAACAGCTCAAGTTTAGAGTCGATACCCTTCAGGCCACGGTTCGCCATCCACTGTTTGCGCCGGCTCCACGCAAGATAGCCTGTCACAGCCAAACCATTGCAGAAAAAATAGACTTGGGTATCGCCCAGTTGGACAGAGAGGAAGCTGAGGAGAAAAGCCGAAGCATCGACTCAGCGCCAGAGCCTGAGCAGATGCCTGTAGAGCTAAAATAGTGTCGGTATTCGCTGGCGATTCAAATCGCTTCATTCAACCAGGACAGGCATGACATGAAAGACGCCTCTCACAGGCGCCTTAGTTATGAATACCTTGGTAAAAAATACCTTAGTGAATAAATGCCTTAATTAATAAATACCTTGGTTAATAAATGCCTTAGTTAATGAATACAGGGTTAATGAATACCTTGGTGCGACTGCATCGCCTGCAACTTGGCCTGATAGCGTCGCTGGTTATATTCATCCACAGATAAGGACAAGGCCTTTTGCATATTCAGCTTAGCCCTGCGCTCATCCCCCGTGGCCCAATAGGCTCTGGAGAGACCGAAGTAAAACTCATGGCGATAGTCGGCCTTCTCCACCGCGCGTTTGTACCAGGCCAGCGCGGTCTGGTACTCGTGCTCTGAATAGGCCTGCTGCGCCATGTCATAGTAATAATAGGGATTACGGATCCTGACCAGTTCCAGGGTCTTATGTACCTCAGCCCACTCCTCTAATCTGTCTTGGCTGGCCAGCAGCACACTGTAATTAAACAGGGCATTCATATCCTCACTGTCTTGGGATAACGCCAGCTTATAGAGGGTCTCCGCCCTATCATCCAACCCCTTGTAGCGGTAAAGAATTGCCAGAGTATTCAAGGCGGGTATAAAGTCGGCCTTCAACATGAGGCTCTGTTTCAGGTAGGCATAGGCCTGATCGTAACGTCCCTCCACCAGCGACTCCGCCGCGACATTGTTATAGAACATCGCCATGACGGTAGTTCTATCGATACGCCGCTTAGCGTAGCCACGCATGGTACGTTCGGGCAAAAAATCGATCTGCAGCGCATTTTTGTCGGCAAGGAAGGTATCACTCGTCTCTCGTGGAATGAGGCGCAGATTGATGTGACCATTCACCAGATAGAAATCACCGGCCTTATCCCACACGGGCGGAACCTCGACCTCTTGAAACTCGACATCGACCCCTAAGGCATCGGCCAGCGAGGCACTCAGCAGCACCAGCGACAGGCAGTTACCTGCCCTGGCATCAAAGGTATCGGCGGGGATCTTGGTCAGATTATCTCGGTACTTGAAGCCACCCTTATCGGCATTGATGTAATTAGCCAGCCACAAGTTGGCGGCAATATAGTCCCTTGCCATTCGGCTACGCTTATAATCTTGCCGCAGATCCACAGTTACCTGTGTGGGCAATGCAAACAGCTTATCTGGGGTGACTTGAACCGCTACCGCCGTGAATTCTTCGTCGGCAAAGTATTGATCTATATTAGCGAGGGTTTCCTTACCCGGGCCGCTGGCACAACCGCTCACTATGAAGAATAACAGCAACATAGCGCGCCTATACTCAAATAGCCTTTTCATATTAAACCTACGCTGATGAGGGCACCGTAAGATCTATCATAAAGTAGGCTTTTTCATTTTGCCCCACGCAAAGCGTTACAAAATATTAACAATCACTGAGCAACTGGCGGATCGACCTGAATATAGAGCTGCCTAGGAGCCGTGCCCTCGTCTTGATACTGATAGGGACGATAGAAATTCGCGCCACAACGATAGTAGGCATAGGGCAGCTTAAACATCACACAGCCCAGGGGGAGACTCTGTAATATCTTAATCTGTTGCTGCATACGCAAAGATTCTCGCCACGCGAAATCCTGCTGCACCTTATCGCGCACGGCAAAGACATCGAAAGGCTCACTCGACTTACGCACCACCACCTGGCCCGCCTGCAGCTGAGCCGACATCAGCATCAAAACCAATACCCAGAGAGACTGCTTCATGTTAACGCTCCTCACACCATCCCTGTCGATAGCATAATACAAAAAACAGGGTCCGCACCATGAGGCACGGACCCTGTTTATCAGACTATCTAGTCTAGAGGAGTATCAGCTGGCGCTCTTGAGCGAGACAAACTCAGGATAGGCATCGATACCACAATCCGATGCGTCCATGCCGTTGTACTCTTCCTCTTCAGAGACACGGATACCCATGGTGACCTTGAGTAGATACCAGGCCGCAAAAGAAGCCGAGAACACCCAGGCGAAGATAACAGCCGCACCATAGAGCTGACCCAACAGCGTCGCATCGGCATTTGATAGTGGCACTAACACCAGACCAAACAGACCGGCAACACCGTGTACCGAAATCGCGCCGACAGGATCGTCAATCTTGATTCGATCGAACATCACGATAGAGAAGACCACCAGACCACCGGCTACCAGGCCGATAACCCCGGCCAGAGGCAGCGAAGGCGACAGCGGATCGGCGGTGATCGCCACCAGGCCCGCCAAGGCGCCGTTTAAGATCATGGTCAGATCCGCCTTACCCCATACCATCTTACAGACCACCAGGGCTGAGACGGCGCCGAACGCGGCTGCAGAGTTGGTGTTGACGAAGATCTTCGCCACCGCCGAGGCATTTTCGGCATCAGACACCAGTAGCTGAGAGCCACCGTTAAAGCCGAACCAACCCATCCACAGAATGAACATACCTAGGGTAGCCATCGGCAGGTTTGAACCTGGGATAGGGTTAACCTGACCGTTAGGGCCATACTTGCCCTTACGAGCGCCGAGCAACAAGACGCCTGAGATCGCCGCGGCTGCGCCCGCCATGTGCACTATGCCACTGCCGGCAAAGTCGACAAATCCCGCCTCTGAGAGGAAACCGCCACCCCAGGTCCAGTAACCCTCGATTGGATAGATAAGCCCTGTCATTACCACAGAGAAGATCAGGAAGGCCCACAGCTTCATACGCTCGGCAACGGCGCCAGAGACGATAGACATAGCCGTCGCCACAAATACCACCTGGAAGAAGAAATCCGACTCCAGCGCATGGTCGGCATCACTGGCCTGAGCACCAATGAGACTGGCGAACGAAGGCAACCAGCCGCCCTCGGCGTTATCCACATACATGATGTTGTAACCCACCACCAGATACATGATACAGGCGATAGAATAGAGACAGACGTTCTTGGTTAAGATCTCTGTGGTGTTCTTAGAGCGCACCAGGCCCGCTTCCAACATGGCAAAGCCCGCCGCCATCCACATCACCAGCGCGCCTGAGATCAAGAAATAAAAGGTGTCGAGCGCAAACCTCAACTCAGATACTGTCGCACCTAATTTTACTAACTCTTCCATTGGAATTTCCCCCTTAAAGTGCTTCGTTATCGAGTTCGCCGGTACGGATACGGATCACCTGATCGAGATCCGTCACAAAAATCTTGCCGTCGCCTATCTTGCCCGTGTGCGCCGCCGCCACGATGGACTCGATAAGGTGATCGACATTTTCAGCCTTAGTCGCGATATCCAGTTTGACCTTAGGCAGAAAATCTACCTGGTATTCGGCGCCACGATAGAGCTCAGTATGGCCTTTCTGACGTCCGAATCCCTTCACCTCGGTCACCGTCATCCCCTCAATCCCCAACCCTGCAATGGCTTCTCGCACATCATCGAGTTTGAATGGCTTGATTATTGCGCTGATTAATTTCATTACCGCCTCCGACTCATCTTAGTATTCTTGCTGATGCCAAAGGCAATTCAATCATCAGGCCAATATTACAAAGCCTTAACATTCATAAACTTAGTAATACAGGCTCACTTAGGGTTGAATACAAATGCACCAAATAGGTGCGGCTATGCATTGACTGCACAGAAATAGCGCAGCCAACTATTCGACTTATGACGGATTGGTAGAGGGGATTATCTGGGTATCATGGAGTCACCACCCATTGAGGAGCGCCCCATGTTAAAACCACAGGAATGTGTGCTGATCATCGTCGATGTTCAAGGAAAGCTGGCTACCCTGATGCACCAAGCCGAGGAACTTGAAACCCGGCTTATCACACTGATCAAGGCGGCCGAGCTGTTTGAGATCCCAGTCATCTGGCTCGAACAACTCCCCGATAAGCTAGGCGCCACCAGCCCGGCATTAGCTGCGCTACTTGCGCCTCACTATCAGCCTATCGCCAAGGCAACTTTTAGCGCCTGGCAAGCAGAGCCCTTCAGACAGGCATTGCGCCAGTATGACAGGCCCAAGGTGCTGCTCGCCGGTATAGAGACCCATATCTGCGTCTATCAGACCTGCCGGGATCTGCTGGATAACAGTTACGAGGTGCACCTGGCGACAGACGCCGTCTCCTCGCGAACACAAGCCAACAAAATCTTGGGCTGCGAGATGATGGCGCAGCACGGCGCGCTGTTGACCAACAGCGAATCTCTACTGTTCGAGCTGCAGGCTGAGGCCAGCGGCGACAGGTTCAAGGCCTTATTGAAGATGATTAAATAAGAGCAGACATAAAAAAGCCCCGGATGACCGGGGCTTTTACTATGCAGGGGGGGAGAAATTAGTAAGTTGCTTCGCGCTTCTTAGCTTCGGCATCCCACTTAGGAAGTACAGTCTTCTTGAACTCTTCCTTGTCGCCATTCAACTTCTTCATATCCATACCCAGTGCAGCTTGTGCCTTAGCCTTGGTAGAGACATCAGGGAAGGCGATAGGTTGCTTGACGCCTTTCTTCGCTAGCAGCTGAGCAAGCTTAACGCGAGCATCACCAGCCTTATCTACCGAGGTACCTAATATACGCAGTGCTTCATCAGCCGCGTGAGCCGCAACACCGTGAGAGGCAGTTGCATAGTCCCAGCGCCATTGTGAATGACGGATATCCATTAAGATAGGCTTCATTTCAGCTTCGGTTGCACCGGCATCCCAAGCAGCTTTAGCTTCGAAGTGTGCTTTAACTAACTGAGATTCAGCTCGTGCTTTAAGCTCAGCGACTTTCGCTTTACGTTCTTTAGTTAGGTTAACCATGAACTCTTTGCTTTGAGTATGACAAGTCGCACAAGTCTCTTCGAAGCGATCGAATGGATTACCTACCTTATGGTCTGTAAACTTACGGCCTTCAGCATTCTTCACTTTAGGCATGTGACAGTCGGTACAGGTCACATTGTTCTTACCGTGTACACCCAGCTGCCAAGTTTCATAACCTGGGTGCTGTGCTTTCAGCATAGGCGTCTTAGAAACAGCATGTGTCCAGTCTTTGAACTCCATGTTGTCGTAGTAGACTTCCATCTGCTCAACGGTTGTACCCATATCCCATGGGAATTTCACGAAGCCCTTACGATCTTTGGTCTTCTCGAAGTAGTACTCTACGTGACACTGGCCACAAACCATAGACTGCTTGTCTTTCTTAGAAGCCTTGTCAAACGGTGTGCCTAGTGTAGCCATTGCGCGCTCGGCGAATGGACGTGACATGCGTAGCTTAGAAGAGCCTTTCTCGTGACAGTCTGAACAACCGATAGTGTTAACGATTTCGGCGCCGCCTTTGTACCACTTACCAGTAAAGTAGCCATCTTCGCCCTGCTCTTCGATAACGCGCGGTACGTCTGGGCTCTTACAAGACCAACATGCCATCGGCATTGGACCATCTTCTGCAGACTTAGGCGCACCGGTACGCAGTGTATTGCGTACGTCAGTTACCGCATACATGTGACCACGTGGCGCATTGTAATCTTTCGCGAAACCATAACCTGCCCACAATACGACTAGGCTAGGAACCTCTTCAAGCATATCGACAACTTCTTTGCTTTCGGCAGTGTCATGCCAGCTGTTGTACTGCTTTGAAAACTTGTCTTTGTAGACTTCATTGCGTGGCTCGGTCTTGTCGCTTGCCATAACGCCGGTAGCCATCAGGCCAGCGGCGACCAAAGCACTCAGTGCAAAGGTTTTTGTTGTTAATGTTCTCACCATCTCATCTCCGTGTTACTTTTTTATAGTAGTCTTTAAAACCACAACATCTCCAGGGCCAAAGTTAGTCCCTTAACCCCGTTAAAAATATACCCCTTATGGGGTATCCGGGTTAAAACTTGAGGCAGATCATAATGTGAATGTGTTGTTGGTCACATTTTTACCACATTGTTAATTTTATCAGCGATTGCTAAACAAGTATGATAGTCCAAATTTCCGATTTTTTCCTATTATTTAATGAGTTCTAATACATGAAGAAAGGTAGTCTTACCTCCACCATCTTAAGGTTAATGCTGGCCTTAATTTTACTTTCCAGTGGACTTGCCACCTTCGCCATAGCTAATTTGGCTTATAGCCTGGGAGATGCCAGAGCCATCAACGCCTCCGGCTCGCTGCGTATGCAAAGTTACCGCCTGATGTTCTATGCCAACTCGGGCAGCGAGGAAGCCGACGAGAAAATTAAGGAATTTGAGGCCACACTCCACTCGGATGCCCTGAAACGCTCGCTCGATTGGATGACCCCGGATGATCTCGCCTCCCAATATCTACTGGTTATCGAGAAGTGGCAGGTAATGAAGCAATATATCGAAGAGGAGAACTCCCGCCTCTATGTCTCAGCCCTCAAGGATTTCGTCGACACCATAGATCTCTTCGTGCTGGAGACTGAAGAGTTTGCCGCCTTCAAGCTCAAGCTGCTGGCCGCCAGCCAGATCAGCGGCCTAGGGCTGATGCTGTTGATTGCCTTCTTCGCCGTGCGCTTTACCAAGCGCAAGGTGGTCAAGCCGCTCAATCAGTTGATGGAGTCGGCCAACACCATCTCTAAAGGCGAGTTCGATGTCACCATGCCAGACAGTGAATATGTTGAGCTCAGCTCGCTGAGCAACGCCCTAGCCACCAGCGCCAGGGAGCTGTCGACCCTATATAACAACCTGGAAAATCAGGTTAAAGAGAAGACCTTCGCCCTCACCCGCGCCAACAACGAGTTGAAACTCCTCTATGACAACCTGGTGATGCTGCATTCGGGCAAGCTGGAGATCAGCACCCTGAAACAGGCACTGAATCAACTCAGGGCCCATGAACCCCATAGCTTCCTCAGGCTAGTGATCGCCCAGGACGACAAGGAGAAGCTCTACATAGATGCCGATGGCGGCTGGCCGATAGCCTCCCTGAGCCAGACACGCTTCCCACTGAAGTTTGCCGACAATGAGCTGGGCTATCTCGAGGTCACCTCCCTGGGCGAGATCAATCACCCCCTGTTTGAGAACTTCGCCATCATGTTGGCCCGCTCTATCGTCATCTATAACGCCGGCGAGCAGCGCCAACAGCTGGCGCTGATGGAAGAGCGCGGCGTGATCGCCCGTGAGCTGCACGACTCCCTGGGTCAGCTGCTGTCGTTTCTTAAGATCCAGGTCAACCTGCTCTCCAAGGGACTCGACAGCCAGTGCCGCAGTCCTCAGGTAGAGGAACAACTCCAGGAGATCAACGAAGGGGTTAACACCGCCTATGTTCAGCTGCGAGAACTGCTGTCCACCTTCCGCCTGACCATTAAAGATCCCAACCTCAATCACGCCATCGAGATGATGCTGGACCAGCTCAGGGGGCAAACCACGGCCGAGATCACCCTCGAAGATAAGCTGCCGATCCAGCTGCTGGGCGCCCATCAACATATTCACGTGTTGCAGCTCACCCGGGAGGCGACCCTCAACGCCATCAAGCATGCCCAGGCGAATCATATTCATATCTGCTGCACCCGTAGCGGGAACAATGTGAAGATCAGCATCAGTGACGATGGCGTAGGTCTGGAGAAGCTCAAGGAAAGGGACCAACATTTTGGCATAGGAATCATGCATGAACGCGCAAGTCGCCTCTCGGGTGTGGTAGACTTCAGCAGCAACGAACAGGGCGGGACCACGGTCACCTTAGTTTTCCCTCCCGAAAAAGAGCCAAACCAGTAGGATGCTGGTAAGATAAAACACTAATTTTTAAATAAAACAGACCTCAGTGGAGGCATAAAAAATGGGCAAACCCTATTCAGTTTTGGTTGTAGACGATCACCCCCTGTTACGTCGCGGGATCTGTCAACTTATCACCTCTGACTCAGACTTCACCCTATTTGGTGAAGCAGGCAGCGGCCTAGATGCCCTGTCGGCAATTGCCGAGAATGAACCGGATATCGTGTTACTGGATCTCAACATGAAGGGGATGACAGGACTAGATACCCTCAATGCCCTGCGTCAGGAAGGGGTCACCAGCCGCATAGTGATCCTAACGGTATCCGACGCCAAGCAGGACGTTATCCGCCTGGTCAGGGCCGGCGCCGACGGTTACCTGCTCAAAGATACCGAGCCGGATCTGCTGCTGGAGAAACTCAAGAATGCCATGCAGGGTCACCGCGTGATCTCCGAGTCGGTGGAAGACTTCATCTATGAGCTGAAAGATGGCGCCGACGAGCAGGCCTGGATAGACAACCTGACCCCGAGAGAGCTGCAGATCCTCGAGCAACTGGCCGAAGGCAAGAGCAACCGGGTGATCTCTGAGCAGCTGCATATCAGCGAAGGCACGGTCAAGGTGCATGTGAAAAATCTGCTGCGCAAGGCCAACGCCAAGTCGCGCACCGAGATGGCGGTACGCTACCTGAACCAATAGGCCTTGGTGTAGCTTGATGTGGTTTGATTAAGCTCAAAAATGCTCATTAGAAGCAAAAAAGGCAGCCCAGGCTGCCTTTTTTCTTTGTAGGGTTTTCCCCTTACTATTCGCCTAGATTTCCTCGGCTATCGACTCTCCTCGATGAAGGCCTGCCAGCTCTTGAGCGCCACCTCGAAATCCTCCAGGCCACAGAAGGCCTGGGACTCGCCGTCATATAGCGACATAGACTCATCCAGGGGCGTGTCATCATCCATCTCTAAGGCGTTGGCAAAGACTCTCGCCTGCTCCTCATCCAGCTCGAGGGAGATGGCTTTACCGATAAAACCTTGCTCTGTCAGCTTACCCTGTTGCAGTGCCTCGATAGTCGAGGCTATCTGAGCGATAAGCGCCTTATCTTCGCCCAGCTCATCGACAAACCAAAGCCCCATAATCTCATGATCCATGGTGAACTGTGCCACCAGGGTGCCGGTCAATGTGTTGCGGCGAAATTCATATTCCATAAGCTGTCTTCCCCAAGGTTACTTTGCAAATTCTAACCTAAGGCCAAGACAATTGCAGAGATATCCAAGCCGCCTGGCGCTAAGCGGCGAAAATTCCCCCTCGGGCAGTTCACTCTGGCATTTCATACAGACGCAAAAAGGGCGCCGAGGCGCCCTTTTTCAATCTCTTTAAGAGAACAGCGAATTACTTAGCCGCTGCCGCTTCTTCTGCTGCCGGTGCGGCCTTCTCGATAGAAAGCAGCTCAACTTCGAAGATCAGCGTCGAGTTAGCCGGGATGCTGCCGGTATCGCGGCTACCATAGGCCAGCTCGGCTGGGATCACGAAACGGTACTTAGAACCCACAGACATCAGCTGAACACCCTCGGTCCAACCTGGGATAACGCGGTTTAGCGGGAACTTAGCGCTCTGACCACGGGCGATAGAGCTATCGAACTCTGTGCCGTCGATCAGGGTACCGACATAATGCACTTCAACCGTGTCTTCTGCAGCCGGCTTATCACCAGTACCTTCGGTGATCACTTCATACTGCAGACCAGATTCTGTCGTCACAACGCCTTCTTTCGCCTTGTTGGCTTCTAGGAAAGCCGCGCTCTCTGCCTGGGCTTTCTCGGCCAGTGCAGTCGCCTGTGCCTGACGCTTCTCATTTAGTTGCTCGTCAAGGCCTTGCAGTACTGTCTGCATCTCTTCTTCGGTCAGCTTCAGCTCGTCGTTCAAACCGTTGCTAAAACCTTGAATAATCAGGCTACGATCTACTGGTAGACCCAGCTCTTCCTGCTCCTTGATATGACCAGACATATATTTACCGATCGACGCGCCTACGCTATAGGCTTGCTTCTGCGCCTGGGTCTCGAGTTTTACTTCTGCCGGTTTTGTTGTTTTTTGTTCTTGGTTACAAGCAGTTAGACCAACCACCGCCAACGCGACCAGTGACATCTTATAAATGGACTTCATTAAAGCTTCCTCAGCATTTTCTTGTGGTTACAATAACCTTACTCTTCTAAGACGAACCACTTTATACTAGTTAATTAACATATACCAATTACATTGATTAAGTTTCATCAATGATGGTTTGGTAGCCTTACCTAGGCGAAAACCTTTGAGCTAAAGACAACTCAACCAGGAACAAGTTCATGAGCAGAACCGGATTGCTGTATTTTTGTACACTGATTGCTTGTACACTCCTGCTGAGTGCTTGTCAGCCTAAACCTGAGGTCGATAGCCTGATCGCCGAACCTAGCTATGATGCCAGCCTCTCTCCACATGCGCGTTTACTTCTGGTCAGCACCACCAGCAACAACCTACAACTTTGGGATCTCACCCAAAAAGTGCTTAAGTATCAGTGGCTCCATGGCAAAGCGGGCGGCACAGCAATTGCCACCGCCCTGTCGGACAACCTCAAATACGCCGCCTCCCTCAGCAGCGATTCGGTCGCGCTGTGGAATATACAAGATGGTCAGCCGCTGGGATGGTGGTCCCTGCTCGCCAAGGGGCAGTGTCTGGCGCTTGCCGACAATGGTACCCTGCTGATTGGCCTCACCGACGGCAGCGTCATGTCACTCAATCACCAGACCGACACCCTGATCAAATTCCTCGGGCACAGCGAGAAGGTTAACAGCGTCGCACTCTCTACCGACGGCCGTTGGGCACTATCGGGCGGCAACGACAACCGGGTCATTCTTTGGCAGGCCAACACGGGGCAGCCCCAGCAACAGTGGCAACTGCCCAGCCGGGTACTCAGCGTCAGCCTGACCCAGGACGCCAGCCTGGCTTTCGCCGCCGATAGCACCAATAGGGCCGAGATCTGGCAGACACAGACAGGCGAAACTGTGTCTCGCCTTAAAATAAAACGTCGCACGATGAACTTTTCCACCGCACGCTTTACCAAAGATAACCAGACACTACTCACCGGCACCCCTGCCAGAGAAGTGAGCGTTTGGCGGGTAGCCGATGGAAAAATGCGCGCCAACTGGCAAGTTACCCGCACCGAGCGTGCCCAAATCAAGGGCGCCGTTGTATACTCTGTGGCTGAAACCCTTAATGGGCAGATCATCAGCTTTAGCAGTAATGGCTTGCTGGAAACCTGGCCCATGCCCGATTGATAGAGGACTAACATTGGTGCAACTAGAACAAAGAATCGAAGATCTTGAGATGAAACTGGCTTTTCAGGACGACACCATTGAGTCGCTGAACCAGCAGGTGATCAAGCTCAACGACCTGCTGGCCGAGCAACAGGAAAAACTGCGCCTGCTCACCAGCAAGCTAGCGCAGGTCGAGCCCAGCAACATAGCCAGTCAGGCGGAAGAGACGCCGCCTCCCCACTATTAGACCAGCGCGCTTGGCGCCAGGCTATTTAACGGAACTTGCTTCACAAAGGATCTGATCAACTATGCCACAGCAAAGTAGCCCTCATAGTCGAGTCTCAAGGCGATACCGCACGGCCATGGCCTGCGCGCTCTTGTCGCTCACCTTGTCGGGCTGCGCCTTTAATAGCGTCTTTATCAGTTATCCGTCACAGCTTGCGCCGGTAAAGGCCGATCTCACCAGACAGAGCGATGCCGCCCTCTATCGACAATTCGACGATGCCATTACAGGCCAAGATGGGCTCCTGTATGCTCAGGAGGCGGGACGTATTGCCCAGATCACGGGAGACTTCGAGGCCAGCAAGGCCTATTACCAACAGGCCGTCGATGCCTACACCAAGTTTGACGACCAGGCGGTGATCAGCGCATCTGATCTTGGCGCTACCGCCAGCAGCCTGTTTATCAACGACAACGTGATCCCCTATCGTGGTCCCGGCTATGAGCGCATCATGTTGCATCAGTATCAGGCCCTTAACTACCTCTTTAGCCGAGACAGCCAGGGAGCGCTGGTCGAGGTGAGGCGCAGCAACGAGCTGCAACAGAGCGAGCAGTCCAGGTACCAGAAATCCCAGGCGTCGGTACAGGCGATGGCCAACGGCACCATAGATGCCGAGGTCAATCGACTCGGGCAAGCGGCCGGCACCACCACAAGTTCTTTCCTCAACGCCTATAGTTACTACACCACGGGACTGCTGCACGAGCTGCTGGGCGAAGAGAATGACGCCTTCATCGATTATCGCAAGGCGGCGCAGATCACCCCGGACAACCCCTATCTGCAGCAAGATCTGGTGCGCCTGGCCAAGAAACTGGCCATGCCGCAATATGAGGAGTTTAAGCGCCGCTGGGGCGATGCCAAGCTGGCCAAGCCCGGCCAGGGACAGGTCGTCGTCATACTCGAGCGGGGTTTTGTGCCTGAGAAGCAAAGCTTTACCGTGCCTTTTCGCATTAGCGGCAACTGGCAGACGGCCTCCTTGGCCACCTATGTTCCCAGCCGGGTCAGCGTCCCCCAAGGGGAGATCATTGGCCTGGGCACTGTGCTGAAGACGGCGCCGCTTGCCAATATTGACGCCCTGGCAATCACCGCGCTTAAGGAAGAACTCCCCAGCGCCCTGTTTCGCCAGGCCGCGAGAATCTACGCCAAGGCAGAGATGGCCCGCAGCGTGCGCAGCGAGTCCAAGCGCCGCAAGGACGAGTTTGACGCCGGAGCCATCGCCATGCAGATCTTCAATGTGGTTACCGAGCAGGCAGACAGACGCAGCTGGTTGACCCTGCCCAGTCAGGCCCAGTTAGGACGTCGCTATCTGGATGCGGGCCAATATCAGATCCGTCTGGGGCAGTCTCAGGTGCAAGCAGTTGACGTACAAAGCGATAAAACCACATTAATTTGGATAATTGAGACTGGTAATTTCACCCGTTTTCATTCAATAATCATCTAATCAAGACTAAGGAATCGGTATTTTTATGAAAAAGTTCAACCTCATTTTTATCATCGCCGTGGCGATTGGCCTGGCGGGTTGTCAATCTAAGGTGCAGTACGGTGATGCTACTGAAGTCGAAACCGTCAATGAAAACTTCGGTTCTACGGATCTGCAGGCGATCACCGCCAAGATGGTCGACAGCATGCTGAGCTTTCCGCCCGTGGTGGCCATGACGGCCAAGGATCGCCCTGTCATCTTTGTCGACAAGATCAAGAACAAAACCTCAGAGCATATCGATACCGAATCTGTCACAGATTCGATCAGCAACAAGCTGCTGCGCTCGGGCAAGTTCCGCTTCATCGACATGACCAAGGTCGACGCGGTACGCAAGCAACTGGATTATCAGAACAACGCCGGCATGGTTGACCCATCGACCGCCATCAACTTCGGTCGTCAGATCGGTGCCCAGTACATGCTGTACGGCAACCTGTCGAGCATAGTTAAGCAAGATGGCAGCACCAAAGATGTCTACTACAAGATGACCATGCGCCTGATGGATCTGGAAACCGGCCTGATCGAATGGTCTGATGAAAAAGAGATCCGCAAGACCAAGTCAAAATCTTTCCTCGGCATGTAAGCCAGGTTCACCGTTAAAAACCAGCCTAGTGCTGGTTTTTTTATGCCTAAATGTGGATAGCGAAGAGAAATTTTGTCGATAAATTCTACTGCCAAGGGGCAGAGTCGGGTAGAATGTGGCAGCCTTTGGCACCCATGTATGGCGCGGGTATTTGCCCGCCCATTGAGTGCTAGCCGAACCGATAAGCCCTCGAGCCAATAATATAAGAAGGACCCGTTTTGAGACTGTTTTCCCTGTGCGCTAGCCTCTTCCTCTGCCTCCTTATCGGCGCATGCCAAAGCACCTCCCCCGGCAGTCAACAGACAGTCGAGAAATCCTTCGGCATCAGCGCCAGCGTCGCCAAACAGCGTGCCAGCCGAGTCAGTCAGGTCAGCTACCAGCTACACCTAGATCTGACCCAGGCGCGACGCTTTAAGGGCGAGGCGCTGATCCAGTTTGAGCTCACCGGCAGCGAGCAGGCCATAAGCCTAGATCTGGAGCAGGCGCTTATCAGCCAACTGCTCATCAATGGTCAGAAGCTCTATCCCAACTATGATGGTCACAGGCTAGTGATCCCGGCCAGCCTATTACAGGGCGGCAGTAACCAGATAAAGGTGGACTTTAGCAGTCCCTACAGCCATGAAGATCAGGGGCTTATCGAGTTTATCGACCCACAAGATGGCCTGCGCTACCTCTACAGCCATTTTCTGCCCTCCAGCGCCCAGACCCTGGCGCCACAATTTGATCAGCCGGATCTCAGGGCCAGCTACCAGCTGAGTGTATTGGCACCCAGCGACTGGCAAGTCGCCAGCGCAGCCAAGGTGCTGAGCCGTCAGCCAATGGGCGAGAGCCGTCTGTGGCAGTTTATGGTGAGTAAGCCGGTCAGTCCCCATAACTTCTCCCTGCTCGCCGGGCCATATCAAACCTGGCAGAGCCAGGCAGAAGGTGTTGCATTGAATCTGTTTGCCCGTCAATCTCAAGCACAATCTATCGATGCCGAGGCCTGGCTTTCCCAGACCGGCCAGGCCCTTAGCCATTATCAGCAGCGTCTTGGCAGCCAATATCCCTTCGGCCACTACACCCAGGCGATAGTGCCTCACTTGCCGAGTGAGTTTCGCGCCAGTCAGGCGCAGACCAGCTTCAGTGAGGAGACTCTGCCTAGAGTCACGCCTCGGCGGGCTATCCTGCGGGCATTGGCCGAGCAATGGCTGGGCAATCTGGTCACCCTCAAGTGGTGGGATCAGCTCTGGCTCAATCAGAGCCTGGCCTATCTGGTTGCCGATGATGCCGAGGCGCAGCTGTTTGGCCAGGCCCATACAGGCAGCCAGACTAGCTTTATTCGCAGCCCTGAACAGGTGCAGCAGCAGATCGCCAACAGCCTAGAGCTGTTTTCACAAGATAGGACACCGAGTCAAAATAAGGCTATCGCCCAGCTCAATCAGCTCAAGTTCATGCTGGGCGACGCCAGTTTCTACCAGGGTATAGGCCAGTATCTCGAGCGCTTTGCGCTGCAAAATGCCGATCTGAATGACTTTATTCAGAGCCTCGAGCATGTCACCAAGCAGCCCCTGAGCCAGTGGAGTCAGACGGCCTTTAAACGAGCAGGCATCATCCGCCTGGAGGCAGAGTTCAGCTGCCGCGGCGATCGCATCTCACGCTTTAACCTCATACAGCATAACGGCGATGCCGAGAGCATACAGAGGGTCAAGGTAGGCCTGTTTACCCTGGGCCACCATGGCCTGCACAAGAACCTGGTGAGCGAGGTCAATTACCAGGGGGAGCGCACCGAGGTGAAGCGCCTCAAGGGGGTGCGCTGCCCGGATCTGGTGTATACCAACTACCAGAACAAGGCCTATGTCAGGGTCAAGCTGGACAGTGACTCCCAGGAGACCGCCCTGTTACACCTTGGCAGCCTGGAAGAGGCAGAGCTGAGGCGCATGCTGTGGCAATCGCTATGGGAATCCGTATTAATAGGAGAGCTACCTCTGCCCCGCTTTATTGGCAGCGCCCTGGTGAACCTGCCAACTGAAACCGATCCCCAGGTGCTGCTTAGCGTGCAAGAGCAGCTTAGAGAGGCCAAGGCCCTGCTGGAGCAGATGAGTCCCAATCAGCGGCGCTATAGCCGTCAGGCGCTCAATGCCATCGCCCAGATGAGCCTGCGCCTGACCATCACCAATAAAGCCGAACCCGAACTGCAATCTCTGTGGTTCGACAACTACCTGCACTTCGCCGTCAGCCATCAGGCAAAGCGTCATCTGGCGGCGCTGCTCGAGGAGAGAGAGTCGCTACCCGGCATCACTCTCACGCCCGAGCGTCGCTGGCAGATAGTGACCCACCTCAATCGCTATGATTACCCGGGCAGCGAACGACTCCTGCTCAAGGAGAAGCAGCATGACAATTCGCCCGAGGGCGAGCAGGCGGCACTCGGCGCCCTGGTGGCCCGCCCCAGCGCCAAGGAGAAACGCCAGTGGTTTGAGCGTATTCAGGCCCACACCAAGGAGGGCGACCCTCAACTGCTGGAGAAGTTAACCCTGGTGATGCACCACCTCTACCCCAGCGAGCAGAAGGCCCTGAGTCAGGCCAGTGCCGAGCAGCGCCTGACGGAGCTGGCAAGCCTGGATAGACGCAACAGCCAGCGCTTTATGCAGAGCTACACCGCCAATCTGCTACCCAGAAGCTGCAATTACGCCAGCCTGGTGAGACTGCAGGCATTACTCACCCAGCCAGAGGGCTTTAGCCCCACGACGCTGAGAGGCATTAACCAGACGATTGCCGCCGAGCAGGAGTGTATTCGTGTGCAAGAAGCGATGCAGCAGCGGCCCGAGTCCACTGCGCAGCCTGATAGACTCAACTAAACAACTTGCTTGAAACGGGCTAAGGGGCTGGTGACAAACCTGTTTTGGGTTATAGTGGGATAATAAGTACAAAGGACGCCTAACATCGACAGGAGCACGACATGGGCATTTTTCAAATCGCCGCCATCGCCATCATAGGGGCCTTCGCCTTAGCAGCCTTTAAGGAACACAACCGGCGAAAAGCCAGCGTGGACAATAGTGAAATTGATGAGCTTAAGGCCGAGATAGACAAGCTGAAATCTCGCATCGCCACGTTAGAGAAGATAGTCACCGACAAGGCTTACCAGTTGGGTGACGAGATAGACAAGCTCTAGCCTAATACCAATCACAGTAAACATGTGATCAGAAATAGCGCAGGAAAAACGCTTGAGAACAAAGCAGGATTTTTAGATAAGTAGTTATTCTACAATTAAAAATACTAATACAGTTATCGAGCGTTTTAACAAGCTAGAATGATCAATTATTTATTACGATTGGTATAACATTAGGGTTAGGTGAATAAGCTTTAAAAGGCCGCCACAAAAAAAGGAGCCAGCAGGCTCCTTTTCAAATCGATATTGCCTCTGAGGCTGATATCTAAAAGGCTTAGGGAAGGTGCGAACAAGTCGTCGCACAGCTCTGGCTTTGATAGCAGCGACAGTTCAAGGCATTCAAC
>NZ_JAKEVJ010000026.1:0-61599 GCF_022398425.1 Shewanella sp. Isolate7
AAGATAAAAATCTATACACGGAGCGACTATGTCTCTCAGACTACAGGCACATCTCGGTACCCTCAGGCAGATGGAGATCTTGCTGGCCGTCTATGATAGCGGCAGCGTCAGCGGCGCCGCCGAGACCTTGCACCTCACTCAGCCCACCATCTCGATGCAGCTCAAGAAGCTCGCCGATGTGATAGGTTTCCCGCTCTATAACATAGTGGGGCGTAAGGTGGTGTTTACCGAGGCAGGGCTGGAGGTGGTCAAGTCGGCCACGGAGATCCTCGACAGCTTTGCCCGCCTGGAGATGTCCTTGTCGGACATGGGGGAACTGAAGTCGGGTACCCTGCGCCTGGCGGTGGTGACCACCTCAAAATACTTTATTCCCCATCTGCTCGGCCCCTTCTGCGAACGCTACCCCAATGTCGCGGTGCAGCTCAATGTCGGCAACCGCCAGCAGATCATCGAGCGCCTCAAGCAGGGGATTGATGACTTTTATGTGTTCAGTCATCCACCGGGGGATATCAACACAGAGAGCATAGAGTTCTTCAACAATCCTCTGGTGGCCATAGCCCCCGAGAATCATCCCTTCGTCAGTCAGGAAGGCGTCTCACTGGCAGAGCTCTGCGAGGCGCCCTTCTTGATGCGTGAAAATGGCTCGGGCACCCGCTTGGCGATCGAGCGTTTCATGGCCAAACAGGGGGTGAAGCTAAACGTGAAGATGACCATTGAAAGCAACGAGGCGATCAAGCACTCGGTCATGTCGGGGCTGGGCGTCAGTATACTCTCGGCCCATACCCTGGCCTTTGGCGGCAATACCGGACTGGCGCAACTCAATGTGAAGGAATTGCCGATCAACTCTAACTGGTATTTTCTCTGGCTGAAATCAAAACGTCCCTCGGCGATCGCCCAGGCCTTCTTGACCCACGTTGAAAGCGAGGGCCGTGAAATGCTGCTTACCGAGCTCGCCAAACATAAGTTATAAAAAAGCCCCATAGAATGGGGCGTTTTATTGTGTCTTGGTGAATACCTAGAGCCTGTTGATCTTAAAACCTTATTGCTCTTAAAGACTTATTGATGCGCCTTTTTGCAGGCATTTATACAAACCTTAGGCGTTAGACATTAGGCATTAGGCATTAGGGGATGCCACAAAAACAGCCCCCCATAGGCAATGGCCGACAAACCAGGCTTACGGATTATTCTAGACTAGGCCTAGCGCAACCCCTTGTTACCAAGGTGCTTCAGGTGACTGTGGCCAGCCAACACCAGTAAACCCGCGAATATCCCCAGATTCTTAATGAAATTTTGCATCTCATGTGCCGCTTCAAGCCCTTCGAAATGCCAAAAATCATGCAGTGTAACGTTAATCAGTAACACCATCATAGCTAACAGCGAAGCAACCACCGACGTATAACGGTTTAACATTAAACAGATGCCCGCCACAATCTGGCTAACGCCGGCACTGGCAAGCAGCAAGGGAATTAGCACCATTTGATGTCGCTCCATTAAGGCAACATGCATATCCCAACTGACAAACTTCATGATCCCAGGGACGAGAAAATAGAGCGCTAGCATGATACGTCCAACTAAGATCCCCGCCGCAGCAAATCGTTCATCCATCGAATGACTCTTCATAAATTGCACTTACAAAGACTCACCATTAACCATTAGCCCTACGTCAATGTTGTTACGCACGGCATTAGAGTATGGGCAGACCTGATGGGCCATCTTGACCAATTCAACCGCCTGCTCCTGAGGTAGCGACAGTTCAACGTTGAGCTTAACGCTCAGTCCAAACCCGCCTTCGGCACGGGCGCCTATGCCAACTTCGGCCGTAACCGGCGCCTGAGTCAGCTTCACCTTAGCCTCTCTGGCAACATGCAATATGGCGTTAGAAAAACAGGCGCTATAACCCGCGGCAAACAGCTGCTCTGGGTTGGTAGCCTCACCGGTTCCACCCATCTCCTTAGGATAGCTTAGGTCTAGCGACAGTTTACCATCGTCGGTGGCGACTCGGCCGTTACGGCCGGCACTGGCAGTAGCACTGGTTTGATATAATGTCTTCATCTCATTTTCCTCGCTCGATTTTGCTAAAATAAATTGCGCACAACTTAACTAGGGATATTTATAGCAAACAAGAGAGTGTCGCGCAAATAAATTGCACACAATTTAAATAAAAAGACTCGATGGCGATTATTGGTAAAGCCGATTAGCGCCAACCCACAAGCCAGATATCACTGTCTTTCAGTGAACGCCTGTCAATAGCGTATTGCCTGCCACTATGCAGTGGCCTCGATGACGCAGCCTTGGATATTTAGATGCTCGTCATAATCCACCTCGGTCACCATGAAGTGTTTCTCACGCGCCTGCGGCGTTACTTTTGTCCATTTACTCTGGAGCAGTTTCTTGGGATGTAATCGATTCATAAATAGGCCTACGGCAATAGCCGCCCCAGGGATCACTCGACGGGCGTTAAAGTTTAACTATGCCCCGCTGCTATTGCCCCCCTAATGACGATAACTTTTAATAGAAGGTGAAAGCTCCCGTCCACCAGCTCTTGGTATTGCTAGCCCCACTGCCTTGCTAGCCTCTTTGTCTTACTAGTCTCATGATCTCGCCGCTTAACATTGGGCTTAATCATGCTATCTACAATCATTCTGCGATTGATCACGCTATGATGATTCACACAATGCTCAGGCCATGCTCGCATCGGCCGCCGTTTTTCATCCCACAGGTTTACGTTGAAAACATGATCTGATGCATTAACATCTTCTGGACATGCTCTCTTTTTCGCCTTACCTTAAAGTAGAGCAATTACTCTAAACCGTTTTCACCAAGAGTGGAAGTTAACATGGTTGAATTAGTAGATGTAAATGGAACTCAGGTCCATATAGAAGGTCAAGGCGAACAGACCATACTGATGCTTCACGGCTGGCCCGATACCTATCGGCTCTGGCAACCACAGGTCGATGTCCTTAAGTCAGATTATCGTTGTGTTCGATTTAGCCTGCCCGGCTACGAGGACAAACAATCGCGCACGCTCTATACCTTAGAGCAGATCGTCACATTAATTGACGCTGTCATCGATGCCGTTAGCCCTAACCAAAAGGTGATCTTAATGCTCCACGATTGGGGCTGCTTCTTCGGTTACCAGTTTTATCTGCGCCATCAGGATAAAGTCGAGAAGATCATAGGTGTCGACATTGGTGACGCCGGCTCAAAGGAGCATCAGTTAACCGCAAGCGTCAAAGCCTTTATGTTTGCCTACCAGATCTGGTTAGCCACGGCCTGGAAAATTGGCGGCAGCATTGGCGATGCGATGACCCGCAAGATGGCTAAATGGCTTCATGCACCGGGAGAGCCTGCCTTGATCGGTTCATCTATGACCTATTCCTACTACTGGAAATGGAGTCGAACGCTGACGGGCAAGCCTCTGGGTCATCTGCCGCTAAAAATCGATTGTCCCTTGCTGTTTATATACGGAAAGAATAAACCGGGTATGTTCCACTCCTCTGCGTGGGAACAAGAGATGGCCGCAAGAGAAGGTAATCGGGTCATCGCCTTCGATACCCGTCACTGGGTCATGACAGAAGCGCCGGAGGCCTTTAATCAAGCCATCACCCAATGGTTAACACGTTAACCTCACCGGGCTCGTTTCGATGAGGAATCGAGCCCGCATGCCCTGCCACGCCCCCAAAATTGCGCCTTCCTGCTGGGTGCTAAAAAAGAGTTTTACACTAGGGAAGGTGCGAACAAGTCGTCGCACAGCTCTGGCTTTGATAGCAGCGACAGTTCAAGGCATTCAACTGAGGGCATGCCGAGGCCTGCTGAAGTTGAATAACGCCGAAATGGTGTTGCTATCAAAGCCCCGCAGGACGAGGCTTACAGCGGTATTTGCTGCGTTACAGTTCTTGCGAAGGACTAGGGCCATTCGCTGCAAACTGTGCCTTGCATCTATCCACTTTAAGCACACGCAGAGCAAGCACGGGACTTATTCGCACCTTCCCTAGATATTAAGATCATAACGAAACAAATCGCCAACTTAGTCTTGCTTTTCATTAGCGGTTCGACATAAACTCGATTTCGCAACATTTGAGTAACATTTGTAAACACAATAAGAACAACCTCAATCAAAAGGACAAATTGATGAGCAAGCTATTCAAATTATCAACACTCGCCATTGCTACCACCTTACTGAGTCAATCGGCCCTCGCCGAGGGGATCGCCGCTAAGCTGCAGATGAGCCAAGACAGCTTTAGCAGCGACCAGGACGTGATGGTCACCCTAACCCTGACCAACGAAGCAAACGTTCCGGTGAAACTACTCAAGTGGTTTACCGCGGCAGACGGTGTTGAAGAGTCGCTATTTAAAGTTACCGCTGACGGTCAGGAGCGCCCTTACCTTGGCGCTCACTACAAGCGTCCAGCACCAAGCCACAAGGACTACATCAAGCTAAAATCTGGCGAGAGCATCTCTTACCAGGTTGAGCTTTCGTCGCTATACGACATGTCGTCTACAGCCAACTATGAGATCAGCTACGATGTCAGCTCTATGCAACTGTTTGCGCCAAATCCTGGCCAAGCCAAGAAGCTGGCTCGCCTGGGCGTAGAAGGCATACATTCGGCGCCAGCCAGCTTCTACCTAGAGGGTCGCGAATTTAAGGGCGGCGCTAACAAGGGTAAGCCAGGCACTGGCGATGGTGGCGGTACTACACCAGACGGTATCTCTTTCACCGGTCGCTGCAGCAACTCGCAGCAGAGCGATATCCTTGCCGGCCTGGCTGCGGCTAAGACTATGTCTGCCGACGCTAACCAGCATCTGGCCACGGCCAGCAGCAACTCTCAGCGTTACAGCACCTGGTTTGGTGCCTACAGCTCTTCTCGCTGGAACACGGTAAGCAACAACTTCAGCAAGATCGACAGTGCGCTTAACAACGAGCCATTGACCTTTGACTGTAGCTGTAAGAAGCAATACTACGCTTATGTTTACCCAACTCAGCCATACAAGATCTACATGTGTAATGCCTTCTGGTCAGCCCCGACATCGGGCACAGACTCTAAGGGCGGCACCATCATCCACGAAACCAGCCACTTCAACGTAGTTGCTGGTACCGATGACATCGTTTACGGTCAGAGTGGTGCAAAATCTTTGGCGATCAGCGATCCTTCACAGGCGATTCAAAATGCTGACAGCCATGAATATTTTGCTGAAAACACGCCTAACTTAAACTAATCTTCTTATTATCTTTCTTGTCAGTTAGAGGGCGGAATTATCCGCCCTTTTTTTGTTTGGTCTATGCCAAAGGTTAACGCCTATGTTTACGCCTTTAAGGTCTCTGTCTCTTAGCCTCTTGCTACTCTGGACTATCAGTATGAACAGCCTCGCACATCAAGCACTGCCCACCTGTCGCCTAATAAAGGCGGAGCAAGACAATACCCTCACCTTCGAGATACAGGCCCCCACTGAGACCAGCTGGTATCTGCTTAGCTGGCATACGCCCTTCGATGCCTGGTTTAGTGAGTTTCTGACCCTGACCGACCTTGGTAATCAACAGACACTCGATTACCAAGGCGCACTGGCCAAGCGCGGTGAGCCACTTGATGACGACTACCTGCTTCTGCCTGCGGGTAAATCCCTAACCGCCTCACTGGAACTTACCCTGGCGTTTGAGATCCCGCCTGGTCGATACAAAGCGGCGCTGAAGCCCATGAGACTCTATCAAGACCTAAGTGACAAACAGCAGGTCACGACGCTTGAATGCCCGGCGCAAGAGGTAGAGTTGCCTTAACAGCCTGGCCTTAACCACATTAGCCTTTCAGGCCTGTTTGCCCTAAATCCGAACATAAAAAAACCACCCTTAGGGTGGCTTCTCTATATCACTTACCTGGCAGGCTGATTAGACCAACTTCATCTCCTGGATGATCTCATGGGCTATCTCAGGTGTGGTACTTACCGGCTTTTGATGCAGATCTGCCTTCAACTGCCCTTTTCTGTGCTTTAACGCCGCATCCAGTTTTTTGGCGGCATTTGCGATAGCTGGATACATAACATCGTCACTCCCAGAGGCGGATATCCGGCTACCTTCATAATTGGTACTGAGTTCGACCTGAAACTCTCCGTGCTCTTTAGCAATGATGACATCGAGTGAAATGAGCGTTGGGAAATGGGTCGCGATCTTGGAAAACTTTTGATTCACATGCTCTTTAATTGAATCGGTGATATCTACGTGATGACCAGAAAGATTTATTTTCATAGGTTTTCCTTTTTAGGATGACTTCAATAATGAACTTGGGATGATTAAAAGAAAAAACAAGGGACTGAAGCACTTTTTTTTCAATTGACGCCTATGTAAGCATGGGCGATATCCAAGTAAATCTCCATTCACTGTCTACTAAGATCTACTCCCCATACAGGTTAAAATCAAGCGGCAAAAACAGGATATCGGGTGCAAACGAGCGGTTTCGGCCATAAATCCCACAAAATAAACAAAATTTAATCAATCTGACTTTATGGCGTCACCTTAGGGCCTGTTGACCTTTTGAGAACAAATTTTGTTCTAAGTGAGCACGTTCAAATCGCCGCATGAGGCTTGCTGTATAGTTATTCTATATAAAAGCCGAGTAACAAAGCGTTGAACGTGCTCAAGACGAACCCTGCAAAAATGAACGCGAAAGATAAACAGGCCCTAGCATCCTCGCTAGGCTAAGAGATGAGCTTTACATGTAAATACGAATGAGAACCTATCTCAACAAGTGTAGAATGACCTGAATATAGGTCATCAATTTATTCATAGTGAATACAAGCATTTCTCAGCGTCTAACGCCAACCAAGCGAGACATGTCTCCCAGGGCTTCGGTCATCGTACGCCTGCTCGCCTCCCTGTTTGGTGGCTATGGCGTGGCGGCGCTCACCACAGTTCTGCTGGCACAGTCTCTGCCCCTAAGCCGTCTCGACGCCGTGCTTGTGGGCACCATGGTTTCCTTTAGCCTCTTTGCCATAATGATCATTCGACTCTTTAGCCTAAGGTCCCACCTACGCGTGGTGCTGGAACCCGTGGCACTCTGCAGCCTGCTTTACGGCCTCACACTCGTTTTAGGTTAATCCCATGAAAGAGACTTTTTTTCGCTCCATGACCTGGCTGCACACCTGGGCCGGTCTCGCCGTCTGCTGGCTACTGCTACTCATCTTCTTTGCCGGCAGCCTGAGTTATTTTCGCCATGAGATCAGCCTGTGGAGTAAACCTGAACTGCACCAGGCCGTGTTTCAAGACTATGACCAAAGGCAAGTTGAGCAGCAAATCACCAAGGGCCAGGCATATCTGGCCGACAAGGCGCCCGATGCCGCCAGCTGGACCATCTCTTTCCCGAGCGAGCGTAAGCCCTATCTGAGCTTCGGCTGGGCGGATGCGCCGAAAGCAGGCGAACGCCGCGGCAAATTCCACGAGCATGTGGTGAGCCAGGATGGTCAGCAGATGATCTCAGACATTCGCGACTCCCGCGGTGGCAACTTCTTCTATCGCCTGCATTTCGATCTCCATTACCTGCCTGTGGTGGCCGCGCGCTGGATAGTGGGGCTCGCCACCATGGCGATGCTGATCGCCTTGATCAGCGGCGTGGTGATCCACAAGCGGATCTTTAAAGACTTCTTCAGCTTCAGGCCTGCCAAGGGCAGTCGCTCCTGGCTCGACGCTCACAATGTCAGCGCCGTGATGGCACTGCCCTATCATCTGATCATCACCTACACGGGTCTCATCACCCTGATGTTCATGTTCATGCCATGGGGCGCTCTGCAGCAATACGATGGTGACGTGCGCGCCTTCAGGGCCGATCTCAACCCCGCGCGAATACAGGAAAAGCCTAGCGATACCCAGGCGCCCCTCTTCGATGCGGCCAGACTCGTTAGTCAAGTCGAGCGCCAATGGGGCGCGGTGCCCCTGAAGCAGGTGAGCATCACAGGCCCAGGGCGTGACAACAGCCGCATCAGCTTTACCCTTAACAGCGAACAGACGGTGACAGATAGACGCAACCTGCTTGTCTTCGATGGGGTAACGGGTGAGCTTAAATCCTTAGACAACCCTGAGAGCGCCACATACAAGACCTACGACACCCTGATGGCACTGCATACCGCGCGCTTTGCCGGCTGGGTCTTGAGGGGATTGTTCTTCCTCTGTGGTCTGCTAGGTTGCGCCATGGTGGCCACAGGCACCCTGCTGTGGGCAGTGAAAATCGCCCAGAAACAACAAAAAGCCATTAAAACAGGCGCCAAGCCAAGCATTGGCCTCAGGCTGGTCGATGGGCTCAACATCAGCTTCATCTGTGGCCTTCCTCTCGCCACGGCAGGCTTTTTCTATGCCAACCGCCTGTTACCAGTCGATATGGTTGACCGAGCCCAACGAGAGGTGGATATCTTCTTTATCACCCTGGCCGTCATCGCCATCGTTGCGCTGTGGGATGGGCTGCGCTGCACGCAATCTTGGCGACGTTGGCGTCAATGGTTAGCACTGGGTGCCCTGGCCTTTGCGGCGCTGCCGCTACTAGGCGCCGTCACCTCTAGGCAGAGTCTGCTTAGCAACATGGCCGATAACCAATGGACCCTGGTGGGTTTCGATATGGTCAGCCTGCTGTTTGCCTTAGCATTGGGGTTTGCCGCCAGGCAGGTGTCACGCACTAAGCTGATCCCTTCGCGCCAAGGCGCCGGTAGCAGGCTAAAAAGTAAATCAGCCGCGCCTAGCACAGCTAACACTCTTGCTCCCAGAGCAGCGGTTAATAAGAAAGAATCGAAAGACCTAAGCTTAGAGGAGGCTCGCCAATGATATTAGCCCTTTGTCTTGGCCTCACCGCCTTTGGTTTGATGGCGCTGTCGATGTTCGGCCATTATAAAGACTGCTTTGGTCGAGCCCCGACGAGGACCGAGCAACGCTGGCTAACAGGATTTGCCTGGTTACTATTACTCGGCAGCTATGGCCAATGCATCCACGATTATCATCTGGGCTACGGCAGCATCGTCTTCTTTGGCGTGATGACCATTACGGCACTGTCCACCATCTTGCTGCTGAGTTACCAGGCCAAGCGCCTGCCTTTGGTGTTAACCCTAACCAGTGTCTTTAGCTTAGTGTTAGGAGGCAGCGGCCTTATCGCCTAACTGGTCATTAATTCAGCTAAGGTACAGCCTCAGTGCATTAGGATACGCCGAATCAGACTACAGGTGACTAAGGCGAATTAAGATGCAGGTTTCTCCGGCGATGGCCTACCAACAGCTCAATCAACCAGTGAATCAACCGGCCTATCAACAAGTGAAAAGGCAAGATGACAATGCGGCCATCATGCCACCAGCTGGCAAGATGATGCCACATCAAGGCTCACAGACTGCAGAGACTAAGGTCGATGGCGTACAGGACACAGTGAGCATCTCGGCCCAGGCAAGACTGCTAAGTGAACATGATAAGGCCTCTGCTCAAGCAACTGCGACTCAGCAACTAAATCGCCCAGTACCTGACGATGCGCTGGACAAACTAAAAGACTATAAGAAGGCCCAGCTCGAATACCAGGTACGCAGCGACATGGCCTCTATCGTCACGGGCAATCATAATGGTTTGTCACCGGTCAGCATCTATTATCTATCCCGGCATGACGACGCGCGCAGTGCTGTCGTCAACGCTAGTATGCAACAGCAGCAGGTTTCTGCCATGCAGACCTATGCCAAAAGCAATGAACAGGCGATGAGTTGGTATCAGGCCTAAGCGTCTGCTAAGTCAGCGTGACTCTGGTATATTAATGCCACCTCACACTAACGAGTCTCACGCGTGTCTTTTTCGGTAAACATCTCATGGCCAGCACAGGATAGTGCAGCCAACCTCACATCGACAGATCATGAGCTTAGCTTTGGTAGTGGTCAGTATTTGCAGGGTTCGGCCGCCGCCGAATATCGCGGTAATGACACGCGAGTCAATCCAGAAGAGAGTCTGCTCAGCGCGCTGGCGGCCTGCCACATGCTGAGCTTTCTCACCATAGTGCAAAAGAAGCGACTCACCCTGATGAGCTACCATGACCAGGCGAGCGCCGAACTGGGCACCAACGCTCAGGGGAGAACGGCGATCACCCGCATCACCTTAAACCCCAAGGTTGAATCGGTGCCGCCTTTAAACGATGAGCAGTTAACTAAGCTGCATGCCTTGGCCCACAAACACTGCTTTATTGCTAATTCCCTAGCCAAAGAGATAGCAATCGAGATCATCACAGGTTAACGCTGGCGGCTCAAGATGCCCTTACCTCAACATACCAATGCCCCACTACACACAGGGCTAGCGACACGCCATAGCACTCACGTTGTCTCGGGGCCTAGGACCTGTTTATCTTTTGCGTTCATTCTGTCGCGATTTGAACGTGCTCAATTAGAACAAAATTTGTTCTCAAAAGGTCAACAGGCTCTAGCCTTTGCCACAGCGAACGCATGCTCAGCATACATATTTTCCGCGTACGTAAATCAGCGCACATAAATCAGCGCACATAAAAATGGAGGTTACCGACCTGGGAACTGCTTGGTCGGTAACCTCCTAAAATGGTATGGGTTAACTTAAGGCGTTATAAATGATTTATTTAACGTCTTGGGCCATCCCGCTGCCTGGCATCGGCTGCGCCTTAATCGGCAGTACAGGCTCGAGTTCCAGCTTCTGCTTGAGATAGTTAAGCGCCTTGTTCAACTGAGCATCTTCTCCCTTAAAGGTGGCGTGGGGCAGATTGTCGACCTCGATATCCGGGCTGATGCCTCGCCCCTCCACTATCCAGCGTCCATCCATGGCGTACTGAGGATACTCGGCAACCCTTGCCATCCCCTTATCGGTCAGCGAGTTTCGACCCGAGAGCCAGACACCGGCACCGGCGGTCTGTTTACCGATGAGCGGCGCCAGGCCTAACGCCTTGATGCCGGCAGAGAAGGTTTCGCCGTCTGAATAGGTCAGCTGATCGGTTAACACCACCAGGTGACCGCGGAAGGTCTGCTGCATGTTGGTATTTGGCGTGCCTTGGGTAGGCTGCCAGAACATCCAGGCGCGGCGCAGCAGTTTCTCGATGATCCAGCTGTCGATGTTACCGCCACGGTTACGGCGCACATCGATGATCAAGCCCTTCTTCTCTATGTTGGCGTAGAACTCGCGGGCAAAGTTGGCGATATCGCCTGAACCCATGGCATACAGGTGTAGGTAACCTATGTCACCCTCGCCGGCCTTAGCCACCTTCTGGTTATTGTTGTTGACCCAATCTAGGTATCTCAGCTTGGCATCGACGCGGTTAGCCACAGGCAAGACTATGGTCTTGAGTGTTTTACCCTCGCGTTTAAGGGTCAGCAACACCTGCTTATCGGCCTGATTACGCAGATAACGCGCCACGTCGGCAACGTTTTCAACCGGCTTACCATTGATAGCCAAAATCAAATCACCCACCCTGGCATCGACATCGACCCTGGCCAGCGGCGAGGCCTGCTGGGGTAACTCGGCATCATTTTGATAGATATGGGCTATCTTGACCCCTTGCTTGGTCTGTAACAGACGAGCACCTAGATTCGCCCCCTTAGGCTGGTTAGGATCCTGTGGCAGATCGCCGCCGCGCACCTGAGAATGCAAGGCATCGAGCTCGCCCATCATCTGCATAAAGATATCGTTGAGCTCATGGCGATCCGTCAGCCTGGCCAGCAGTGGCTGATACTTGGCCTTGGTGGCCTGCCAGTCGAGGCCGCGCATCTTCTTGTCGAAGAAAGAATCTCTGTGCATCAACCAGGCATCTTCAAACATCTGCTGCCACTCGAGCTGAGGAGAAATAGCCAGTTGCCATTGTTCGGTCTGCACCTTGGCATGATTTAGCTCCTTGGGCAGCGACTCGCCCGCATCGACGATTAGCATCTCCGCGCCCCCTTTGCTGTGACGGCGCAGGAAGAGCTTGCTGTCATCGGCTGAAAGCCCATAGCTGGCCACATCGTCACTGAAGGTCTCAACCTTAGGCCCGAGGGAATCAAATTTGATCCACTTAAGCGACGGCGCCTGGGCACCATCGACCGAATTAGACAAGAGATACAACCCCTTGGCGGTTACCTGCAACTGACTATAGTTGCCCGATGCCACAGGCACCTGCCATAAACGCTTACCAAGCCCCTGCCACTGAACCTGAGTCTTGGCGGGCTTATCGGCAACGCTCGTATCTTTAGCAGGCTGCTGATTTAATTCGTTAGGCTTAGTAAAGGGGAAGACCGCCTTTGGCGTCAGCGCCAGGGCGAAGATCTGTCCGCGCTTGTCGAATACCGGCCCCATGTTGCGATCGCCCCAGGGTGAGGTGGGAGTCGCATTAAATTCGCGATTAGAGATGAAATAGAGCCACTGACCATCGTCGCTGAAGGCCGGCGAGAATGACTCATACTTGTCGCTGGTCAGCGCCTCGGCCCGCTTCTCATCCAGAGAATAGAGCACTATCTGTGGCCTCTGCTGACCACGCTCATCCTTGGTCACAGCAATAAAACGGCTGTCGTTCGACCAGACCACATCGCCGTAGGGTCCCAGGCCCTGGCCATTGGTCAATATCTTGCTGTTGCGGCCCTTCTTGAGATCGAGGAGCCATAAATCGCCATTGTAATCATCGTGGGCAATGTAACGGCCATCGGGCGACAGGCTGATACCCATACGCAGGGCGCTAGCATCTTGGGTAAGCTGCTTGGCCTCATCGCTGCCATCTGCGCTGTAACGCCAGATCTCCTGCTCGCCCGATGCGTCGCTGATACCATAGACCCATTTGCCATCCGGGCTCATCACGGCGCCGCGAACCCGGTAGTCGCCGGGCAACGCCAGCTCTATCAGGCGTGAGCCGTCTGTGCCCGCCAGCGCCACATGGCTGCGGGCGGTGATCACCACCTTGTTGCCACTCGGCGCCAGGCTAGTCGAGGTGGCATACTTCATTGGTTGATTGACCCAGTGCTCACGGCGCTCGGCAAAATCCGAGGTCAGATGAATATCCAGGGTCGACACCTGATTGCTGGCAATATCATAGAGCTTGATGTCGGCGCCCTGCTGAAACACCACGCGCCCCTGCTCTAGGCGGGCACCGCGTACCTGCCAGTCACTGAATTGCGTATGTTGACGTAGATCCTTGCCATCGAGCGCCATGGACCAGATATTATCGTTGCCGCTGCTGTCGCTGACGAAATAGAGGCGGTCTTGCCACAGCATGGGCTGGCGCACCGAGCCTTCATGCTCGGCGGTCAGAGGCTGAGCCTCCTGGTCGCTACCGAGCTTATACCGCCACAACTCGCCTTTGGCACCGCCGCGATACACCTTGGCATTATCGCCTGTGGCCTGCAGACCGAAGCGGGTAAAGTAGACATAATCACCGGCATCGTCCACCACACCTTCGATGGCATCCGCCAGCGGCAGATCTTGGGTGGTTAGCGTCTTAGGATCGACGCTGCGTAGCACCCAATAGTTGGCTGGGCCGAAGGCATTATCCGTGGCATAGAGCACCTTGCCATCAGCCGTCCAGCCCTGCATTCTTACTCGGCTGTTCTCGAAACTGACTCGCTTGGCCACGCCCCCCTGAACTGGCATCACGTAGACCTCGCTGGCCCCTTCATAGTTGGCGACAAAGGCGAGCTGCTGACCATCGTTAGAGATGGCGGCGCCCAGCTCCTGCGCCGGCAGGCTGGTAAGCCTTCTCGCCTGGGCATCGCCAAGCTGCTGAACCCATAGATCGCCCTCGGCGGTAAACACTAAGGTATCGCCATGAATGGCTGGCGAGCGGTAATAACCAACATTCTGCTCGGCGGCTTGGCTCTCGGCTTTTACATTTTCAGCTTGAGCGGCGAAGAGTGGTGCGGAAGAGGCTGTGCCCAAGGCGATCGCGCAGCAGGCAAACAGGTGAGAAAGTTTCATAAAGCGCCCATGATTAAGTCAGATTTATTCTTATGGGGCAACAAGGTAGCAAACTTTCCTTAAATCTACAGTAATTTGTGACCAAAGAAGTATTAGCAAATGTGTACAAATATCCATAATCCTACGCTGACCTTTAGTCGGCTGATTAGGGGAGTGGATATCGCTATCCATTTAACCCAAATAAGTAGCAAACGGAGGTGGCAAACGGAGGTAGCAAAAGAAGCTAGTCAAAAGAGAGGGCAGAGGGTGAGTCGCAAAAGATGATGGCAAAAGATGATAGTAAAAGATGGTGGTAAAAGATGGCGTAAAAGATTGGTTGATAATAACCAAGCCAAGTCCACCAGCGAATTAAGCCCTTCTAAACAAAAGGGGCCCGTAGGCCCCTTTTGCTAATTCAACCCGTTAGTTGTCCTGTCGGTGCACCTTAATCTGACTCACCAACTCACGCCACTGGGCATGTTGAGGATGGCTGTTATCTTCTAGCCTTGGACGCTCCTTTAACAATCTTTGGTAGAGGATATCGGCATCAGGCCACAGCTCGGCATCGACCAGCTGCTGCAGATGATTCACCGCCTGAATATCCGATATCACCGCCTTGGCCTGAGCTTTCACTTCGGCTTCGGGAGGGGTTAGCGACTCGAGCTTGGCCTGCTCGTCTGTCTGCTCGTCTGTCTGTGTGTCTGTCTTCACCTCTGTGTTGAGATCCGCAGGCGCTTTACGAGACATCATAGTGACGGCCTGGGGGCTCGCCATCTCGGGCGCGTCGACATCGGCCTGGGCACTGGGTCCCTGCTGCACTTTCGACTCTTGCTTCTCGTGCGGCGCTGCCATGCGCATCGGCTGAGGCTCACTGGCGAGCATAGGGCGAACCTGCTCGTCTATGGGGTTTGGTCCATTGAGGTTCATCAGTAGCAGGCTAGACAACAAGAGTACGGACGCGGCCGTTGACATCGGCCAGCGATAGCGGCGCCAGAAGCTGACCTGGATAACATTGGCAGACCCGCTCTGCTTATCCGCCCCCTCACTCTCTTGCTCTGATAGGTCTTGCTCATTTAGGCGTCGCTCATTTAGGCGTTGCTGGGCCATCGCCAGGATACGCGCATCGACTTCGGATGATGGCTGCTCTGTCGCCTTAGCGAGATAGAGTGCCTTTAGCTCGGCATCCGAGAGCATTTTATCGTTTTCATCTGACATTAGACTGCTCCTGCCATTTCTGTTGCACACAGGCCTTAAGCGCCTGATTGGCATAACGAATACGACTCTTGGTGGCTTCCATGCCGACCCCGGCGATCTCACCAATCGCCGCCGCGGTAAATCCCATCTCCACATTCAGCAGAAAGGCTTCTTTCTGCACATGGGGCAAAAGGCTGATGCAATCCTTTAAAATCAAGGCCTTCTGCTCATCCTCGAGCTGGTCGTCCGGGCCGCTCTCATCACTGGAAATTACGGCTTCCAAGGGCTGTTCATCGCCCGCCGGATCGCTCCGGCTATCCACCGGCTTGAGCGCCCTAACATGATCGATTAGCAAGTTGTGGGCGATGCGATAGAGCCAAGTGGTAAACTTGGCACGCTGCTCATAGCCTGCGGCGGCCTTAATCACCCGGCTCCAGGTCTCTTGGTAGAGGTCTTCGGCCAAGGCAGCGTCGCCGAGTTGACGCCTAAAATAGCGATACAGGCCACCCTTGTGTTTATGATAAAGCTGCTCAAAGGCTCCCTGATCTCCCTGGGCATATTGCATCATTAAGGTTTGATCAGGATCCTTTACAACATCATCTTCAGATACCTTAGTCACGCTAGGCTCCCTATGCATATCCATAAATGGACCATCAGTCTTCTATGACTGAGTCTGCATCGCCTCGCTACGTTTGTCTACGACTAACCTAAGGTATGCTTATAAATTCAACTATATGCTGTCCTTTCTAGGCTTCTCTTCCAATACAGGTTTAGGATCCGGTTGAGACGGCCAAGGCTTATCAATTGGTTTAACTAAGGTATGCTCCCCCTGCTTTATTTGCGGGGCAGCAGGCTCTTCTCGTGTTGATGACTTAAGCACTTTTAGCGGCTGTTCGCTGCTATTATCAGTTGCCTGTATCTCAAGGATTTCAGTCTGTTGCACCTGTGCTTCAGCTGTGTTTTCTTCACGTGATTGTTGATTTGTCATGTGACAGCCCGAGAGCATAACCAACAAAAAAACCACCACCAGCGAGGACAAATGATTTAGGTTACCAGTGCTCGGCACGGCGTTAACTTGGGTCGATAAATTCAGCCACATTTCACACTCCTGCTGTCACGTTAAACTCATCATTAATTCTAGTAACGTTAGAAATTGGCTAAAGGGTTAAACAAGACAAAAAAAGCCGTCAACCTATAAGGTTGGCGGCTTTTTTCTCATAAAAACGAGATTATGCGTTGGCTAATTTCTCTTGTAGCTTGGCATCTTTTGCCTGCACGGCTTCGGCAGACTTAGCACGCTCTTCTTTCACCGCAAGCGCCAGGGCGTCATCGCCAACGGCCAGCATCTGCGCTGCTAGGTAACCCGCGTTCTTCGCGCCTGCACTGCCGATAGCCACGGTTGCCACAGGCACACCGCCAGGCATCATCACTGTCGATAGCAGAGCATCGTGACCCTGTAGTGGACCGCAATCTACTGGCACACCGATCACTGGACGAGTAGTGATACCGGCCACGGCACCTGCCAGGTGAGCCGCCAGACCCGCCGCGCAGATAAATACCTTACAACCACGTTCTTCGGCATCGTGAACGTAAGCATGGGTCGCTGCAGGCGTGCGGTGCGCCGAAGTTACCTTGGCTTCGTATTGAATACCGAAAGTTTTAAGTACATCTAAGGTGGCTTGCATTGTTGGGAGATCAGAATCCGATCCCATGAGTACGGCAACAAATGGCTTAGTCATCTTTTATCCTTTTTGTAGGGTAAGGCTATTGTTTTGCGCGCATTATAGTCATTTTTAAATGCAGATAATAGTGATCGGCGGGATTAACCTAAGTGCAGTAAAAAGGCTTAGGCAGCATTGACTTAGCCCCCAAATAACCGATTAACATTGTGCGAATATAAAAACAGTGAGTTCTGGAGTGCTGGATAAGTAATAGATAGGCGATAAATAGGCGAGAGGTAGGTGATAAAGAGCTAAGGAAGGTGCGAACAAGTCGTCGCACAGCTCTGGCTTTGATAGCAGCGACAGTTCAAGGCATTCAACTGAGGGCATGCCGAGGCCTGCTGAAGTTGAATAACGCCGAAATGGTGTTGCTATCAAAGCCCCGCAGGGCGAGGCTTACAGCGGTATTTGCTGCGTTACAGTTCTTGCGAAGGACTAGGGCCATTCGCTGCAAACTGTGCCTTGCATCTATCCACTTTAAGCACACGCAGAGCAAGCACGCACAGCTCTGGCTTTGATAGCAGCGACAGTTCAAGGCATTCAACTGAGGGCATGCCGAGGCCTGCTGAAGTTGAATAACGCCGAAATGGTGTTGCTATCAAAGCCCCGCAGGGCGAGGCTTACAGCGGTATTTGCTGCGTTACAGTTCTTGCGAAGGACTAGGGCCATTCGCTGCAAACTGTGCCTTGCATCTATCCACTTTAAGCACACGCAGAGCAAGCACGGGACTTATTCGCACCTTCCCTAATTGTTAGGCGATTTGACGACGCGACCAGGCATATTTAGCCAGGTCGCGAGTCTTGACTCAGCACCTCGCCCGCCCCTTGCAAAAAGGCAGGCGAGGTCAGCTCAACCAGTTAGCCGAAGAAGAGACGCCACAACCAGGAGGAGTCGAGGTCTTCCTTACAGCTGTGGTACTGGGCAGCATAACGCTTAGAGCGTTTGTCGACCTTGTCGGCCACCTTGATTAGCCAAGGCTTCTGCCTGTAGGTGCCACGCTTATAACCGCCCCAGCCCTCATGGTAATTGAGATACTGATTACGGGCATCCCACTTGGAGACTCCGTTGATCTTATGGGTCTTATAGATAAACCAGCCCATGAAGTCCATGGCATCGTCGAAATCACTGCGGCTCGACCAGGAGTTGCCCGTCTCACGCACATAGTCATCCCAGGTCAGCGTCTTGGCCTGAGCATAGCCATAGGCGTCGCTGGCACGGCCGATAGGAATGAAGCCTAAGAAATACTCCATCGGCGGCGCGGCATTATGTTTAAATGAGCTCTCTTGATACATCATGGCCAACGGGACATGTACCGGGACGCCCCACTTCTCGCGGGTATTGACCGCGGCCTCATACCAGTCTCGATTCTCTTGATAGATGGCACAGAGGTTCTCAGGATCCTCCGGTGGAGAGGTGGCACAGCCGCCCAGAGTCAGGAGCGTGGCGGCAAGTAAGGCAAAGGAAATCTTTCTCATCAAAAGGCCCGAAACAATAACTCAATCAAAAGGCTAGTGTCACATCCTTACTAGAGAGATGCAATCGGCCAAGGGGATTTTTCACCTCGGCCAAAGGGATTGTTAACCTTGGCAAAGGCGAACTAATTGCTTTCGCTTAGAAACTCACACTCGTGACTTTCTTGGGCCCACACCACTGGCTGCCAGTAGTCGCTGTCCAGTCCGCGGTAGATCTTGTCTTGATTAAATTGCGCGGCGAGATGATAGCGCTGATTCGCCTCCAGGTGCAGCGTCAGCGTCTTGGTCTTGCGCGCCGCGAGTTTCACCTTGAGCCGCGGCGAATCGATAAGCTCGGCCAGGGTAAATTGGTACTCCCCTGGTGCGAGGCGATAATTAGGCCTTGAGATCACAGGCTTACCGTTGAGGTGGGTCACCACGGCGCGGTATAAACCCTGGGACTCATCGGGCATCTGATAGCCAGATACGGTCGCGCACAAAGACTCGTTATCGGGCCCGGAGGCGCAGCCCGATAGCATCATCAGCGTCAGCAGGCCAGCACCTGCACCAATAGCGCGAGCCTTCATGTTTACACCACTTGCTCTACCGGCGCGGACGCCTCGGCGAAGTAGTCGGCAAGATACTGCTCAAAGTCCTGGGTTGATTCGGCCTCAAGCTGGGCCTGGGCCGCGAGGGATTGCGTGGCCGCCGCCTCATAGGCCGCCTCAACTTCTTTGGAGAGTGGATACTCAAGCAGGGCCTGGTAATAATCTTTCGCCAGAGATTTCACCCACTGGCTGTGGTCTATCCCCTCGGCCAGCAGCGTCGACATCACGCGGCCAGATAGGGTCTTCGCGGGATCACGCACCGCCTCAAGCCAATGGGCCAGGCTGTCTTGATAGGCCTGTCCTTCACCATCAAGCAGCTTGGCCAAAGTGTTTAGCTCACCAAACAGCGACTCCAGCCAGGCCTGCAGCGTCACTTCCTCACCGGCACGGTTAAGGGTCAACCCTGGCTCTCGGCCGCGGGTGATCACCCGGCTCAGGTTATCGCCGATGGCGGCCTCGTCCTGTGCGTCGCTCTTCGGCGATGGCGTCAACAGGCAGTGCAGCAGGAAGAGATCCAGGAAGCGCACCTGATCGGCATCAATGCCCACGGGGCTAAATGGGTTAACGTCCAGTGCACGCACCTCGATATATTCGACTCCGGCGCGGGCCAATGCCTGAGAAGGCTTCTCGCCGGCCAGCGTGACCCGCTTGGCGCGGATGGGCGAATAAAATTCGTTTTCTATCTGTAGCACGTTGGCATTCAACTGACGGAATTCGCCGTCGACCTTGACGCCTATCGCCTCGAAACTGGCCGATGGCATCTTGATGGCTGCGTTGATCCCCTCGAGGTAATCCGCCAGGGAGTTGTAACTGATATTAAGCCGCTCCTGCTCCTTATTGGTGTACCCCAAATCACTCATGCGCAGCGAGGTGGCATACGGCAGGTAGAGGGTGCCCTTACCCAGTTTTTCGAGGGCGAGATCGGTTTGTTGCTCCTTGATGAAGGAGCCACACAGCGCCGGCGAGGCGCCAAACAGATAAGGCAGTACCCATACCAGACGGCGATAGTTACGGATTAATCCAAAATAGGATTCGGAAATAAAATCGCCCCGGCTGAGACGTTTATCCGATGCCTGGTAGAGTTGCTCCCATAGGGCATCGGACACGGAAAAGTTAAAGTGTACGCCAGAGATGATCTGCATCTGGGCGCCATAGCGATAGGTTAACCCTTTGCGATACAAACGCTTAAGCTTGCCGGTATTGGAACTGCCATAATCGGCAATGGGAATATCGGCCACATCGCCCACATAACAGGGCATGCTCACCGGCCAGAGCTGCTGGCCCAGATGCCTTACGGTAAAGGCATGGGTCTGGGTGAGATCCGTCAGCAAGGCGGGGATATCTTGATAGACTGGGGTAATAAACTCTAACAGGGATTCGCTGTAGTCTGTGGTGATCCGCGAATGGGTCAGGGCCGAGCCGAGCGCCTTAGGATGTTTATCCATGGCCAGATGACCATTTGGCTCGATACGTAATGCTTCGCGCTCAATACCTCGTTGCATACCTGCCAGTGCAGCGCTTCCCTGCTCGTTATCGAGTAGGCCTATCACTTCATCGAAAGAGTTCAAATTCTTCGTCTCTCATTGCTTCAACCGTTTGCCTTGCAAGTCAGACCTGCAAAAAGCGCGTTTGCTTTCGCCATCACCACAAAATAGCCGCTGTGCTAGATCCTTGGCAAGGGAAAAAATAAAGCGGTGAGCAGAGTTAATGCTCACCGCTAGGGCTTATATTGGGGCGCAATCTACAGATTACAACTCTAAATTACTCACGCGGTAGCCAAGGGCCTTAATCTCTTGCTCTATCTTGGCCCTGTCGCCGACGATCAGGACGATCATCTTATCCAGTGCCAGCTTATCCTTCGCCAGCTGATTGAGCTCATCCTTGCTGACCGAGTTGATGATCTCGGCCTGCTGCTGAGTGTAATCGGCGGCAAGATCATAACGCTGGATCTTCCGCATGAAGCCCGCCTTCTGGTATGGCGTCTCATAATCCAGAGCCTGCCCCTGAGAGATAGAGCTGCGCAGGAAGCTCAGTTCCTTGTCTGTCATGCCGCCAGCCTGATAGGCACTGATCTCCTTGGCAAACTCGCTGAGCGCCTGTGCCGTCACATCGCTGCGTACGCTGGCCGATGCCTCGAACAGGCCAAGCTCGCTGCCGCCGCTGAAGTAGCTGCGGGCGCCATAGGTGTAGCCCTTGTCTTCTCGCAGATTGAGGTTGATGCGGCTGTTAAAGGCGCCGCCGAGCGGGTAGTTCATCAGGTAAGACTTGAAGAACTCGCCTGTGGCGTCATAGGCCATGGCGCGCTTACCTATCTTGATCACCGACTGCGCCGCGCCCGGCTTATCCAGAATATAGACGGTACCGGCATCAAGCTTTGGCATGGCCGCAAGCTCAGGCATAGGCGTCGCCTCCCCCTGCCACTTGGCAAGGCCCTTAAGCTTAGGCATCAGCTGCGCCTTAGACAGGTTAGTCACGGCCACTATCTGGGCGTTTCCGGCGCGGAACTGCTTGTTGTAAAAAGCCTTAACATCATCCAGTGTCAGCTGAGATACTGTCTCTGGCGTGCCCATGTCGCTCACCCCCAGGGCCGTGTCTTTGCCGTAGAGCAAGGCATCGAACTGGCTGTCGGCGACATAGTTAGGGTCAGACTGCATGTGCTGCAGACTCTGCAGGTGCTGCTGCTGTACCCGGGCAAAATCGCTCTCTTTAAAGCCTGGATGGAACAGCTTCTCCTGAACGATGGCCAGGGTCTCATCTAGATGTGAGGTCAAGGCCGAGACCTTGATATAGCTCTGATAGACGCTGCTGCCGAAGCTGACGCTACTGCCAAGCATCTCAAGCGCCTGAGCCAGCTCTTCGGTGCTGCGCTGCTCGCTCGACTCGTTAAGCATGGCCGCAGTCAGGCCGGCTAGCCCCGCCTGTTTCACATCCGCCAGGCGATGGCCACCGTTGAGGTAGATAAGCAGCTCGACGGTAGGCGTCTCGTCGCTCTCTGTGCCCATGACTTCTATGCCGTTGCTCAGCTTATCTGTCCACAGGCTTGGCGCCGTGATAACGGGTGCCTGCTGGGCGCTCGGCATGACGCTGCGATCGAAGCTGCTTCCAGCCTTTGCCACATCAACCATGCCGCTCACGGCCTCGGCAGCCACACGCGGCGCCGGCGGTACAAAGTTATCCTGATGGGCGATCAACTGCTTCTGCCCCTGAGGCACGACACTCATCACCACAGACGGCTTGCCCTTAATGTAGGTGTTAAACACCCGCATCACATCTTCCTTGGTCACGTTGGCATAGCGCTTAAGATCGTGCGCTATCATGTCGGGATTACCGAAAAAGGTCTGATTGAGGGCCAGGGTCGACACCTTACCCTTAACACTCTGCAGGCCGAAGATGGTGCTCGCCTCGAACTGCACCTTCACCTTCTGCAGATCATCGTCGGTCACGCCACGCTGTTCAAACTCGGCAATAGATTCCCTGATGCGCTGCTCGACATCCGCAAGCTGACCGCCTCTGGCCGGATTGGCCAGGGCATAGATAGAGAACTGACAGGCCAATTCCTGACAAGGGTGGCTCACCCCTGCCTGCACGGCATAACCATCTTTGACTAAGTTCTTGTAAACCAATGAGGTTGGGCCGCCACCTATGATGTTGGCCAGCAGATCCAGCGCCGCCTCATCTTCATGGCTGGCGTAGACAGTTGGAAATGCCATGCGCAGCAGCGGCAGGTGCACCCTGTCTTCCATGGAGATATAACGAGTCTTATCCAATGTCACCAACGCCTTGGGCTCAGGTTTCACCTCTGGACCTCTGGGGATCTCGCCGAAATATTTGTTCACCCAGGCCAGGGTCTGCATCTCGTCGAAGTCGCCACCAATGGTGAGGGTGGCGTTGTTGGGCCCGTACCAGCGCTGGAAGAAATGCTTCACATCATCGAGCTCGGCACGATCAAGATCCTCGGGCCAGCCGATAACGGGCCAGGAATATTGATGTCCGCTCGGATAGAAGGCCTGATTAAAGCGCTCGTTCATGCGGCCATAGGGCTGGTTGTCGATGCGCTGGGCGCGCTCGTTCTTCACCGTTTCACGCTGCACCTCAAACTTGTTATCCGTGAGTGCGGGCAGGAAATACCCCATGCGATCCGACTCCAGCCAGAGCATCTTCTCTAGCTGATTGCTGGGTACTGTCTCGAAATAGTTGGTGCGGTCCGTGTTGGTGGTGCCGTTGAGATTGCCGCCAGCCTCGGTGACCGTCTTGAAGTGCTGCTCGTCGGCCACATGCTCTGACCCCTGGAACATCATGTGCTCGAACAGGTGCGCAAACCCCGAACGGCCGGGCAGTTCTCTTGCCGAGCCCACATGATAGGTGACATCCACATGCACCAGAGGATCCGAATGATCCTGATGCAGGATCACCGTCAGGCCGTTGGCCAGCTGATACTTCTTATAGGGGATCCCCACGCCCGACTCGGCCAGAGCAACATTTTCGACCAGCGAAACGCCTTCAGGCAGTGCCAGGTTAGCCGGCGCGTTGGCACAGGCGCTCAGCGCGGCCGAAATTGCCGCAGCCAATATCCATTTCTTCATTCTTTACTCCTATTTGAAGCAGTGGTGTGTTTTTTATCGAGTCGGCTCTATGGCGAGGCGACTCAGTATCAGACACAAACCAGACTGCTCACAACCAATGTAGCGCCAAGGCTGCAACCAGCAGATAGCGCACTCCTTTCCCTATAAAAATCATTATGCTGGACTTAATCAGCGGCAGCTTTAGCCACCCCGCCAGCAGGCATAAGATGTCACCGATGAGGGGGGTCCAGGCGAGCAGCAGGCTCCAGTAGCCGTAGCGCTCGATAAGCTGTAACCCATGACGATAGCGACCGCTAGCCATCTCCTCCGGCGTCTTGGCAAAGCGTCCCAGTGCCCCCAGATAGTAACTGGTCAAAGATCCCAAGGTATTCCCCAGGGTTGCCATCACCACCAGCGACACCCAGGTCTCTGGCGCCTGATTGATCAGCGCCGCCAGTAGCACCTCAGAGCCTCCAGGCAACAGGGTGGCCGCCAAAAAGGCGCCACTAAAGATCAACCATAACGCGGTCATGCTCCCTTACCTAATGAAAAAAAGTAAATTTTTATGTGTATGTCATTCAAGCTGTTGATGTTACCTAAAAGTAAAAATTTAATCTTATTAAAACAAATTCTTATATCACAATAAGTTATAACAAAATCGCTTTGGTAAGCAAGGCTGCGGCCAGATACAATGTCTGGCTCACTCGCTAAGGTTGAAATACCTGGATGGCTCATGCTAGAACAAGCAATTCATTTTTGATTCGACAACGCCATCCACAATAACGACTTAATAAAATTTGGAATAGATCCCATGTGGCAAACAATTAAACAGATCCCCTTTTGGCAGAAGGTTCTCGCCGGTTTCATTTTAGGGGTAGGCCTGGGCGTGATCCTAGGCGAACAAGCAACCCAACTAAAGCCCCTTGGCGACCTCTTTATCGCGGCAATCAAGATGCTGGTTGCGCCGCTTATCTTCTGCGCCATTGTGGTCAGCATCACCTCTCTTGGTAATGATGTCAGCCTTAAGCGCCTGAGTATCAAGACCCTGGCCATGTTCATGCTAACCGGCACCATCGCCTCGCTTATCGGCTTGACCATAGGCAGCCTAATCGACATGGGTGGCTCGCTGGAGCTGGCCACCACAGAGGTGCGCGAACGCAACGTGCCCGGCTTCGCTCAGGTGCTGCTGGACATGATCCCGGTGAATCCGTTTGCCTCCCTGGCAGAAGGCAAGGTGCTACAGATCATCGTCTTTGCCGCCTTAGTCGGCATCGCCATCAATAAGGTTGGCGAGAAGGCCGCGCCACTCAAGCACGCCATCGAAGCCAGTGCCGAGGTGATGTTCCAGCTGACCCGCATGGTGCTGCAACTGACCCCTATCGGCGTATTCGGCCTGATGGCCTGGGTCGTCGGCGAATATGGTCTATCTACCCTGCTGCCTCTTGGCAAGTTTATAGGTGCCATCTATATCGCCGCGTTGATCCACATGATCTTCGTCTATGGCGGCCTGGTGAGATTTGGTGCAGGCCTTAGCGCGGTGCAATTCTTCAGAAAGGCGATGCCGGCCCAGCTGGTTGCCTTTACCACGGCATCGAGCTTCGGCACCCTGCCCGCCAGCACCCGTTCCACAGAAACCATGGGCGTATCGAAGAAATATGGCGCCTTCGTGCTACCACTCGGTGCCACCATGAACATGGACGGCTGTGGCGGTATCTATCCGGCAATCGCCGCCATCTTCATCGCCCAGATCTACGGTATCCCGCTGGAAACCACCGACTATATGCTGATCGCCGTTACCGCTACAGTGGCTTCTGTGGGCACCGCCGGCGTACCGGGCAGTGCCATGGTAATGCTTTCTGTCACCCTGGGGGTCATAGGTCTGCCGCTCGAGGGGATCGCCTTCATCGCCTCTATCGACAGGGTGATCGACATGATCCGCACCGCCACCAACGTCACCGGCGACATGATGACAGCCGTCGTGGTGGGCAAGTCGGAAGGCCAGCTCGACCAAGAGCAGTTTTATCGCAACGAAGAGGCTGAAACCCCAGAGGTCGCCAGTTAATTCCTGTCACGCCTTTTAAAGAAGAAGCCGCATATTGCGGCTTTTTTATTGCTAATTGCTTGTTAAAACAGAAATAGTAAGTTTAAATCATATAATACTCGCACCAGCAATAAGGTAACGATTAACCGCCATGGCCCGCCTGTTTTTACTACCTATCATACTGAGTTTGTTCTGGGCACTGTTTCTCTATCTCAACGGCGTGCCGCTAAAACAAGGCAAGAAGGGCTTTATCTACATCATAGCGATCAGCGCGACCCTCATCTTCTCACTCGGTTTCTTACTCTGGCTGACCGCCGGGCAAAACCTGCGCGGTTGACTTAACCTCGTTAGCCCTCGCGGGTCAAGCTTTCCAGGTGCGCCTCTAGCTCGGCTTCTGTGGTAGGCAACTTACTCAGCTCGAAGGTTAAGGGATCGCCGCCGTTTAACATAAACACTGAAAGGTCGCCGTGATCATAATGAAACCATTTGCCGTTCACACAAATATCGGTATAACAGTTGGGTCGTAATTCCATCGTCTACTCCTCACTTATTGGATCATGGCTCACCAAAACAGACGTATTGAGAGCTGCGTCACACTTATTAGACGCTAAACCTGCGAGGCAGACGTTGATCTGCATCAAGCGCTTTAGCATTAGCTTGATTAAGGTAAGCCCAATGGCGGCCACCTTGGTGGAGAGGCATAATCAATCAAGCCATAAAAAGGCGTTAAATCACGACGTAATGCCACGAGTCGATTAAGCAAGCCGATTAAACAGAAAAAATAAAAACGGCCGACACAGGTGCCGACCGTTTTTAGGTTTAAGACGCTTCGAGTCTAAATAGGCTAGCCGCCCAGCACCGCCAGCAAGACACCGGCGGCGACCGCAGAGCCCAGCACACCGGCCACGTTCGGCCCCATGGCATGCATCAGCAGGAAGTTTTGCTGATTGGCCTGCAGACCCACCTTGTTCACCACCCTGGCAGCCATAGGCACGGCCGAGACACCTGCGGCGCCGATAAGTGGATTGATCTTACCGCCAGACAGCTTACTCATCAGCTTGGCCATCAGTACACCGGCGGCCGTACCGATGCCGAAGGCCACGGCCCCCAATACCAAGATGCCTAAGGTCTCCAGCTGCAGGAACTTGTCCGCCGAAAGCTTAGAGCCGACCGCCAGACCCAGGAAGATGGTCACTATGTTGATCAACTCGTTCTGCGCCGTGTTGGAGAGCCTGTCGACCACACCGGACTCGCGCATTAAGTTGCCCAGGCAGAACATGCCCACCAAAGGGGTCGCCGCCGGCAGGAAGAGTATGGTCAGCCCCAGCACGGCGAGCGGGAAGATGATCTTCTCAAGCTTACTCACCTCACGCAGCTGCTCCATCTTGATCTGGCGCTCGGCCTCAGTGGTCAGCAGCTTCATGATGGGCGGCTGGATGATGGGCACCAGCGCCATATAGGAGTATGCTGCCACCGCGATGGCACCGAGCAGCTCGGGGGCCAACTTGGAGGCGAGGAAGATAGCCGTCGGGCCATCGGCGCCGCCGATGATGGCAATTGCCGCCGCATCCGTCATGGAGAACTCAAATCCAGGCACCGCATTGAGCGCGATGGCACCAATTAAGGTGGCAAAGATCCCAAACTGCGCCGCCGCCCCCAGTAATAGCATCTTAGGGTTGGCGATAAGGGCACCAAAGTCTGTCAGCGCGCCGACACCCATGAAGATCAGCAAGGGGAAGACCCCGGTCTCGATCCCCACGTGATAGGCGTAATAGAGCATGCCCCCCTCTTCGGTGAAGCCCCCGTTGGGAATGTTGGCCAATATGGCACCAAAACCGATAGGCAAGAGCAGCAGTGGCTCAAATCCCTTGGCGATGGCCAGATAGAGCAAGAGTCCCCCCACGGCCATCATCAACAACTGGCCACCGGTAAAGTTAGCAATACCCGACTCGGCCCAAAAGGCGATTAATCCGTCCATCTCAGCTCCTATGCAATGGCAAGCAATTGATTGCCAACGGCAACAGAGTCACCTTCCTTGACCCACACCTTGGCGACCACGCCATCGGATTCGGCGCGGATCTCCGTTTCCATCTTCATCGCCTCTAGGATGATCACCACATCCCCCGCCTTAACGGCGTCACCTGGCTGTACATTGACCTTGAAGATGTTACCCGACAAAGGCGCGTTCATGGGCGCGCCGTCGCCGACGGCAGGAGCTGCGGGTTCTGGCGCCGCGAAAGGCACCACGTTCTCACTCGGCACTATCTGACTGATGTCGCCGCCGGGAGATACCTCTACCACGAAGCTCTGCCCCTGAACATTGACCGTATAGGTCTCCTTACCTTGTGGCTGGCGCGTAGCGACCGGCTCGCTCGGCGGTGTGGCTTGAGTTGCGGCTTGAGTTGTGGCTTGAGCTGCGGCCTGAGGTGCTTCGGGTTTAGGCTCGAAAGCATCAGGATTATCACGATTCTTAAGGAACTTAAGGCCAATCTGTGGGAAGAGCGCGTAGGTCAATACGTCATCGTCCACCTCTGTAGCCAGACTTATCTTGTCGCTGGCGGCCTTGTTATTGAGCTCGGCTCTCAGGCTGTCTAGCTCATTGGGCAGCAAGTCGGCCGGGCGACAACAGATCGCCTCGCCACCGGCCAGCACACGAGCCTGCAGCTCACTACTAACCGGGGCTGGTGTGGCGCCATATTCGCCCTTAAGCACCCCTTCGGTCTCCTTGGTAAGCGATTTATAACGCTCGCCGGTGAGCACATTGATCACCGCCTGGGTGCCAACGATCTGCGAGGTAGGCGTGACCAGCGGAATAAAACCAAGATCTTCACGCACCTTAGGGATCTCTTCGAGCACCAAGTCCAACTTATCGGCGGCGCCCTGCTCCCTAAGTTGATTTTCCATGTTGGTAAGCATGCCACCGGGTACCTGGGCGCGTAGAATGCGCGAATCGATCCCCTTGAGTTCTCCTTCGAAGGCGGCGTATTTCTTACGCACCTCCCTGAAATAGGCGGCGATCTGCTCCAGCAGCTCCATGTCATAGCCTGTGGCCCTGTCTGTGCCTTCCACCATGGCCACCAGGGTCTCGGTAGCGCTATGGCCGTAGGTTTGACTCATGGAAGAGATGGCGGTATCGAGCACGTCGATGCCAGCCTCTATCGCTTTTTGGTAGGTTGCCGTGCTCAAGCCTGTGGTGGCATGACACTGCATGGAGACAATCAGGTTTGTCTGCGCCTTGAGCTGGCTAATGAGGTCGAAAGCATCGAAAGGCTTTAGCAGGCCAGCCATATCCTTGATACAGAGCGAGTGACAACCCATATCTTCCAGACGCTTAGCCATATCGACCCAGGTATCTAAGGTATGGACCGGACTCGTGGTATAGGAGATGGTGCCCTGAGCATGACCGCCCACCTCGACCACGGACTTAACGGCCGTCTCCAGGTTACGCACGTCATTCATGGCATCGAAGATACGGAACACATCGACGCCGTTGTCATGTGCGCGTTCGACGAATCTGTGTACAAGGTCGTCGCCATAGTGACGATAGCCTAAGAGATTCTGCCCCCTGAGTAACATCTGCTGCGGCGTGTTGGGCATCGCCTTCTTGAGCTCACGGATCCGCTCCCAGGGATCCTCCCCCAAATAACGGATACAGGCGTCGAAGGTCGCACCGCCCCAGGATTCCAACGACCAGAAGCCCACCTTGTCCAGTAAGGGGGCAATAGGAAGCATATCGTCGATACGAAGACGCGTGGCAAGAATCGATTGATGGGCGTCGCGTAACACGACGTCGGTTAACGCAAGTGGCTTGCTCATAAAAACTCCCTACTTCTATTTATGCTTTGGCGCGATATTGATGTACGGCGGCGGTGATCACGGCGACCATCTTAGGGTCGACGCCCGGAAAGCGTGGCGCTTGCGGCTCACTCGCCTTGACGAGTGGTGCAAGACAGGGCTTAGGCGCACATCTCCAGGCCACCAGATTAACGACCCCAATGAGTATAGTTAGGAAGATAAACACCAACCCCATTCCCAGCACCATGATCGTCAGTGCTTCCATTATCTGTTGAGCCATTGATTCCATACTATCCTCTCAGGTTAATCGAGCACATCAGACTAACGGCCTAGCCGCACGACATGCTATTTATTCAGGTAACACGCTTAAAAATCGACAGATGACATGACAGGTGTCGTCGATTAGGGCGCAAAGGGATCGCCTTTAGCCAGGAAACCTTAACCAATCTATAACAAAAAGGCGAACACATTGTAAATTGGTCTTACCGAAATAAGACTAATTGATAAGGGGCTTTCGGTTATTTCACAATAAATGGCAGTTATTTTTGACGATCACATAAAATTTTAGCCGCCATATGCAGAATTTGATTAAAAAGCCCTAACCCGCTTGAAAATTGAATTCACGAATACGAACGAGAACCTGCGAGAAATGCAAGATTATGCAATCTATACAGGTTATCGGCTGTGCATGGGGAGCTCTCTGGCTTAACCATGGGCCAGATAGGGGTAAGATTTGAGAGAGGTACGAATAACAGGCATAAAAAAACCCGCAACCTAAGTTGCGGGTTTTAATAATGGCGGAGAAGGAGGGATTCGAACCCTCGATGGGAGATAAAGCCCATACTCCCTTAGCAGGGGAGCGCCTTCGGCCACTCGGCCACCTCTCCGTCTAAAATGGTACGCGTGAGAGGATTCGAACCTCTGACCGCCTGGTTCGTAGCCAGGTACTCTATCCAGCTGAGCTACACGCGCAAATTCTAGGCTTTCAAACAAAACGACGGCCAAAACCGTCGATTTTAAAATATGGTACGCGTGAGAGGATTCGAACCTCTGACCGCCTGGTTCGTAGCCAGGTACTCTATCCAGCTGAGCTACACGCGCACAGAAATTTAAGTAAGTGAAGAGATGGTACGCGTGAGAGGATTCGAACCTCTGACCGCCTGGTTCGTAGCCAGGTACTCTATCCAGCTGAGCTACACGCGCATCTTATATCTATAAACCTACTTTTACTGAAAAACAAATGGTACGCGTGAGAGGATTCGAACCTCTGACCGCCTGGTTCGTAGCCAGGTACTCTATCCAGCTGAGCTACACGCGCCCTGTTTTGTCAGTTAAGAAATGGCGGAGAAGGAGGGATTCGAACCCTCGATGGGAGATAAAGCCCATACTCCCTTAGCAGGGGAGCGCCTTCGGCCACTCGGCCACCTCTCCGTTTTCTTGGCGCACATATTACTGTTTGAAGAAAATAAGTCAAACCATTTCTCCTAAACAAATGCTGTTTGAGCTGTTTTTAAGCAGTTATCCCTATTTCCCCTAAGGGCCTGTATGCTATGTCGCCGTTATGGTTAAAAAGCTGCCAGCTAAAAACAAAAAAGCCAGCAAACTTGCTGACTCTTATCGTGTAACGCCGGTTATATCTATCGCTTAAAAATTGCCGCCTTCCGAAGAGCTACCTGACTTTTCAGACTGAATACGCTGATAAATCTCTTCACGATGAACTGAAACTTCTTTTGGTGCATTCACACCAATACGAACTTGATTACCCTTTACGCCTAAAACGGTGACAGTAACTTCATCACCAATCATCAGTGTTTCACCAACACGACGAGTCAATATCAGCATTTTTTGCTCCTTTAGTTCCTAATTCTGCTTATACGGCATTATTCCGTTATGACCTTATTATACGGTCTGCTTAGTACAAATTAATAGTGTTCTGATGAAAAACACCCTTTTATTGCATGTTAGTTCGCTTAAATGTGCCGCACATCGCTGATTTAGCCAAACCTTCATTAACAGATATCCAAGATATTAAGGGCGGTCAAGTAAACCAGCTTTATATTTAACACCTTAAACCGTACCTCGGCCTATGCTTCAATCAATATGGCACAAAAAAAAGCGCCCAGGGAGCGCTTTTTTCTATTGCGGCAACTTAGGCCAAACGTTCAGACAGCCAAGGGATCACAGAATCCAATGCGCCCGCTAGTTTAGCAGGCTCACTACCACCGGCCTGAGCCATGTCTGGGCGTCCACCGCCCTTACCGCCCACCTGAGCAGCCACCATGGCAACAAGCTCACCGGCCTTGACCTTGCCGGTCAAGTCTTTGGTCACGCCGGCAATTAGGTTCACCTTGGCATCACCGGCAATCCCCAGCACTACGATGCCAGATTGCAGCTTCTGCTTGAGCTCGTCCTGTAGGCCACGCAGCGCACCGGCTTCGACGCCGTCAAGCTGCTTAACCAGCACCTTAACGCCAGCAAGCTCCTGAGCCTCACCGGCCAAGTCGGCGCTGGTCGCCGCCGCAAGCTTGTCTTTAAGCTGAGACAGCTCCTTCTCAAGTTGCTTGGTCTTATCCAGCTGCGCCTTAAGCTTGGCCACAACAGAGGCACTATCGCCCTTGAGCAAGGAAGCCGCTTGTTCGAGCTGAGCCTGCTGCTCACCGACATAAGCGATCGCCGCCGCCCCTGTGACCGCCTCGATACGACGGATACCGGCGGCGATGCCGCCTTCAGAGGTGATCTTAAACAGGCCGATATCACCCGTGCGACCCACGTGAGTACCACCACATAGCTCGATAGAGAAATCCCCCATGGTCACCACGCGAACCTGAGAGTCATACTTCTCACCAAACAGTGCCATGGCACCCTTTTCTTTGGCCTGGTCTATGTCCATCACCTCGGCCTTCAGCTCGTGGTTGCGACGAATCTGGGTGTTAACCAGATCTTCGACCTGCTTAAGCTCTTCACGCTTAACGGCTTCGAAATGAGAGAAGTCGAAACGTAGACGCTCAGGCTCTACCAAAGAGCCCTTCTGGCTCACGTGAGTGCCCAGTACCTGACGCAGCGCGGCATGCAGCAGGTGAGTCACAGAGTGGTTGAGTTCGGTGCGATGTCTTAGCTTCTTGTCAACGGCCGCATTAAGAGTTTGACCCATGGCGATGCCACCTGTCTTAACCTGACCGATATGGCCCATTGCCTGTCCATATTTCTGGGTGTCTTTCACCTGGAACTCGACGCCTTCGGCGCTCAGTAGGCCCTTGTCACCACACTGACCACCTGATTCGCCATAGAATGGTGTGCTGTCGAGCACTACGACACCTTGGTCGCCTTCGGCTAGGGCATCGACCGCCTGACCGTCGACATAGAGACCAATCACCTTAGCTTCACCGTTAAGGTCGCTATAACCGCAGAACTCGGTCTCGGCATCTATCTTCAGGCTTTCGTTGTAATCTGTATCAAACTGTCCCGCCGCCTGGGCGCGACTACGCTGCTCGGCCATGGCCGCCTCGAAGCCGGCTTCATCGACCGTGATATCGCGCTCGCGGCACACATCTGCGGTGAGATCCACAGGGAAACCATAGGTATCGTAAAGCTTAAAGGCTGTCTCGCCGTCAAGCTCCTTACCCGCTAGCTGACTCAGAGCGTTATCGAGAATACCCAGGCCACGTTCCAGGGTGCGAGCAAACTGCTCCTCTTCCGCCTTCAGTGCCTTTTCGACGATCGCCTGGGTCGCCACCAGCTCTTTGGCTGCGTCGCCCATGACTTCGATAAGTGTCGGTACCAGCTTATAGAAGAAGGCTTCGTTGGCCCCCAGCTTATTACCATGACGCACGGCGCGGCGAATGATACGGCGCAGTACGTAACCACGGCCCTCGTTTGATGGCATTACGCCATCGGCAACTAGGAAGGCGCAAGAACGGATGTGGTCGGCGACGACGCGTAGCGACTTGTTCTCCAGATCGGTAACGCCCAATATTTCGGCGGTCTTCTTGATCAGTGACTGGAAGATGTCGATCTCATAGTTTGAGTGCACGCCCTGCATGATAGCCGCGATACGCTCTATGCCCATACCGGTATCGACCGAAGGCTTAGGTAGCGGATCCATGGTGCCGTCGGCCTGACGGTTGTACTGCATGAATACTATGTTCCAGATCTCGATGAAGCGATCACCATCTTCTTCCGGTGTGCCGGGACGGCCACCCCAGATATGCTCGCCGTGATCGTAGAAGATCTCGGTACAAGGACCACAAGGACCGGTATCGCCCATCTGCCAGAAGTTGTCAGAGGCATATGCAGCCCCCTTGTTATCGCCGATGCGAATGATGTTCTCGGCCGCTACGCCAATCTCTTTGTTCCAGATCTCGAAGGCTTCATCGTCTGTTTCATAGACGGTGACACACAGACGCTCTTTTGGCAGCTTGAGTTCTTCGGTCAGGAAGGTCCAGGCAAAACGAATCGCATCTTGCTTGAAATAATCACCGAAGCTGAAGTTACCCAGCATCTCGAAGAAGGTATGGTGACGCGCGGTGTAACCGACATTATCTAGGTCGTTATGCTTACCGCCGGCGCGTACACAGCGCTGGGCCGTGGTGGCTCGAGTGTAGTCACGCTTGTCTTCCCCAAGGAAAACATCTTTAAACTGGTTCATCCCTGCATTGGTAAATAGCAAGGTGGGATCATTGCCAGGTACCAGTGAACTGCTGTCCACAACCTGGTGACCGTTTCTGCGGAAAAACTCCAAGAAAGCACTTCTCAGCGCTGCAGTAGTTTGATACATGAAATCATCCTGAATTTGATTATTTTAGCGATGAAAGCAAAAGGTTCACCGACGATGCTCAGTTAGCCCAGCATTATAAGCAGTCTATGGGGGAACAACCAGAGGTTTAGCCGAGGATCCCCAAAGAAACCGTAAAAAGCCTAAGTTTCCATTGGGTCTGTTAGCTATAGAGCGAGGATGATTTTCAGGCTATGACTTAATCCAGGTCTGGATCATAGTCTGGGGCACTGTGTGGGGCACAGTGTGAGTCATTGCCTGATTCATAGCCTGCGCCTGAGCCATAGCCATTGCTTGGATAGTCGTCAGGAAATTAGTCTTAATCTAAGTCAGGGTCGACCTCTAAGGCATAGGCGACCTGATCGAAGCCAAAACCTTGGGAGAGAAGATAACGCACTCGCCTGGCGCGATCTTTCTGATCTTGAATAGGGCCGCTAGCGGCATACTTTTTGATGGCTTTCTGTCTCGCCAGCTCGAACCAGTCACAATCGCTCTGATTGAGGGTCGACTCGATAACCTCTTTAGTCAGTCCCTTCTGCGACATAGATTGACGAATCTTATTATGACCATGACCTTTGGCGATATGAGAACGCAACAAGAGTCCGGCAAACCTGGCGTCATCGAGATAGCCCTGGCGCTCACATTCGCCAAGCACCGCTTCGATCTCGCCGTCGAGAAAGCCTTTCTGATTCAGCTTACTCTTTATCTGATAGCGGGAATAATCGCGGTGGGCCAGCAGGCCCACCGCAACTTGCATCGCCGACATTGTCATGAAAAAACCAAGGTCATTGCAAAGCCTGAGTCATCAAAAACCAATTAGCTGAAACGGGTCAGCTTAAAATACTTCACCGGTTTCCAGATCGACATTCTCATCGCCAGTGGCCGACTCGGCAACCACCTGACCAGCACCCAGTAGCATGGCGCGCAGCGCCTGGTCAATTTCGGCAGCAATCTCTGGGTTCTCTACCAGGTACTTACCGGCATTAGCGCGGCCCTGGCCAATCTTGTCGCCCTTGTAGCTGTACCAAGCACCCGACTTTTCGATCAGCTTGTGCATCACACCAAGGTCCACCAGCTCACCGGTACGGTTAATACCTTCACCATAGAGGATCTGGAACTCTGCCTGTTTAAACGGTGCGGCAATCTTGTTCTTCACCACCTTAACACGGGTCTCGTTACCGATAACCTCTTCACGGTCCTTGATGGCGCCCGTACGACGAATATCCAAACGAACGGAGGCATAGAACTTAAGGGCGTTACCACCAGTTGTGGTCTCAGGGTTACCGAACATGACACCAATCTTCATACGGATCTGGTTGATGAAGATCAGCAAGGTGTTAGATTGCTTCAGGTTACCCGCCAATTTACGCATCGCCTGACTCATCATACGCGCGGCTAGACCCATGTGAGAATCACCGATCTCGCCTTCGATTTCCGCCTTAGGCGTCAGGGCAGCTACCGAGTCGACGATGATCACATCCACAGCGCCAGAACGCGTCAGTGCGTCACAGATCTCAAGGGCCTGCTCGCCAGTATCGGGTTGAGAACACAGCAGGTTATCGATATCTACACCCAGCTTTTGCGCATAGATAGGGTCCAGCGCGTGCTCGGCGTCGATGAAGGCACAAACCTTACCTTCGCGCTGAGCCGCCGCAATCACTTCCAGGGTCAGGGTTGTCTTACCCGAAGATTCAGGACCATAGATCTCGACGATACGACCCAGTGGCAGACCACCGGCACCCAATGCAACGTCCAGCGACAGAGAACCCGTTGAGATAGTCTCAACATCCATAGAGCGGTTTTCACCTAGCTTCATGATAGAGCCTTTACCAAACTGCTTCTCAATCTGGCCAAGAACCGCGCTCAGGGCTTTCTCTTTATTCGCATCAATCTTCATTCTGCTTTCCTCTCAATCACAGACGCTGCGCTGTGGGGTATCCGTTAAGTTAAAGCCCGCAGACGGTTTCTGCATCGCTTTAGGCTGTCTCAATATGAAACCTAGTATACTGTACAATCATACAGTATCAAGTACTGTATGCGATTATTTTTGCCTAAGCTCCGACAAAGCCAGCTAAATGCCCCAAGGCGCATTAGCACTAAATTTATCCAAACAGGCAGGATAAATGCGCAACCGCCATCAATTTATTGTTAGTATTGAGGCCATTCATTCTGTGCTAGCCGCGGGGCTATGACAGACATTTTTGTAGCAGGATACCTTGGTTAATTCATGAACGCCGTCGATACTCAACATCTTGAAAAGCACACCCCCATGATGCGTCAATATCTGACGCTGAAAGCCGAAACACCCGATATGTTGCTTTTTTATCGTATGGGAGATTTTTACGAGCTCTTCTACGACGATGCTAAACGCGCATCTGAGCTGTTAGGGATCTCCTTAACGGCCCGGGGCAAGAGTGGCGGTGACCCTATCCCCATGGCGGGCATTCCCTACCATGCGGTAGAAGGCTATTTGGCCAAGCTGGTGCAACTCAGGGTATCTGTGGCTATCTGCGAGCAGATAGGTGACCCCGCCACCACTAAGGGACCGGTGGAGAGAAAAATCGTTCGCATCGTCACCCCTGGCACGCTTACCGATGAAGCCCTGTTGCAGGAGAGGCAAGACAACCTGCTTGCCGCCGTCTATCACGGTAAGATTGGCTTTGGTTACGCGACCCTGGATGTCTCATCTGGGCGCTTCGTGGTTACAGAGCTGGCCAGCAAAGAGGCACTGGAAGCCGAGCTACAACGCACCAATCCGGCAGAGCTGCTCTACAGCGAAGATTTCAGCGAGCCGGCACTGATCGCCTCGCTCTCGGGTAAGCGGCGCCGCCCCGAATGGGAGTTCGACTATGACACCAGCTACAAGCTGCTGCTGGAACAGTTCGGCACCAAAGACCTCTATGGCTTCGGCCTGGGAGAAGTCAGGTTATCGCTGCAGGCGGCTGGCTGCCTTATCCAGTATGTAAAAGATACCCAGCGCACCGCCCTGCCCCATATCAACGCCATCACACGTTTCAATCAGTGCGACAGCATAGTGCTGGACGCGGCCACCCGAAAGAATCTGGAGCTGACCCGCAACCTGCAGGGGGGCAGCGATAACACTCTGGCCTCGGTACTGGATAACACGGCAACTCCTATGGGTAGCCGCATGTTACAGCGCTGGATCCACGAACCGCTGCGCAACCACAACATCATTCGTGCCCGTCACGATGCTATCGACGAGCTACTGGACAATGGTTATCACGAGAGTCTGCATGAGCAGCTAAAAGCCCTGGGCGATATAGAGCGTATCACGGCGCGTCTGGCCATTCGCAGTGCCCGCCCCCGTGACTTTGCCCGCCTGCGTCAGGCACTCGCCCTATTGCCCGAAATACAGCAGCAGCTAGCCGATTGTCACAGCGCACATCTGCATACCCTGTCGCAATCTATCGGCGAGTTTCCCGAAGAGCATGCCCTCCTAAGCCGCGCCATCGTCGACAACCCGCCTATGCTGATCCGCGACGGTGGAGTGATTAAAGAGGGCTATCATGCAGAGCTGGATGAGTGGCGCAAACTCAGCCAAGGCGCAACCGACTACCTTGCCCAGCTCGAGGCACGCGAGAAGGCTGCCACCGGCGCCTCAACCCTGAAGGTTGGCTATAACAGGGTGCACGGCTATTACATCGAGGTGAGTCGCCGCGAGTCAGATCTGGTCCCCATGAGCTATCAGCGCAGACAGACCCTGAAGAACACAGAGCGTTATATCGTCGCCGAGCTCAAGGAACATGAGGAGAAGGTGCTTTCCAGTCAGGGCAAAGCACTGGCACTGGAGAAACAGCTATGGGAAGAGCTGTTCGATCTCTTAATGCCACGTCTACATGAATTACAGGCCTTTGCCCGGGCGGCAGCCGAACTCGACGTGATCACTAACTTTGCCGAACGCGCCGAGCAGCTCGACTATCACAGGCCGGAACTCACCGCCCAGAGCGGCATCCATATCGAGGCGGGCAGACATCCCGTGGTCGAACGTGTCAGCCAGTCGCCTTTTATCGCTAACCCGGTGACACTAAGTCCGACGAGACGCATGTTGATTGTGACCGGTCCGAACATGGGCGGTAAGTCGACCTATATGCGCCAGGTCGCACTAATCACCCTGATGACCCATATCGGTAGCTTCGTGCCGGCGCAGAAGGCCGCCATCGGCCCAGTGGATCGCATCTTTACCCGTATTGGCGCCGCGGACGATCTTGCCTCCGGCCGGTCGACCTTCATGGTTGAGATGACGGAAACCGCCAACATACTGCATAACGCCACGCCACAGAGCCTGGTGCTGATGGACGAGATTGGCCGGGGCACCTCGACCTATGACGGCTTATCGCTCGCCTGGTCAGCCGCCGAACATCTGGCGCAGAATTTAAAGTCGATGACCCTGTTTGCCACCCACTATTTCGAGCTGACCCAGCTACCCGAGCAGATGGAAAATGTGGCTAACGTACACCTTGACGCCATAGAGCATGACGACACCATCGCCTTCATGCATGCGGTGCAAGAAGGGGCGGCGAGCAAGAGTTATGGCCTGCAGGTGGCGGCGCTCGCCGGCGTACCGGCCAAGGTGGTACAGGCCGCCAAGCACAAGCTGCATCACCTTGAGAGCCGTGACAAAGAGGAGGGCCTGCCCGAGCTCAGACAGGCTCAGCTGAGTCTCGCCATGCCAGAAGCCTCGAAGGCACTAGACAGATTAGACACCATAGATCCCGACAGCCTTACCCCGAAACAGGCGCTGGATCTGCTCTATGAGCTCAAACAGCTACGTTGATTAAATACAGCCAGGTTAATTAAGTCTAGACAGCAAAAAGCGCACCTCTTAGAGGTGCGCTTTTTTTAATTCTGGGGTCGGCTCTTCATGAAAAAGGTTTACACCTTAGGGCGCTTACCGCAACTTTTCTCAACAAGACGCTAGCACTGCTCATCGACCTTCTAGCCATCATACGGCTAGTTCAACCTGGCGACGAATTCAAAACGGCGATAAGTACATTAAATCAGCCCTTAAGCCTACACCCCGATACACACTTATACTCTGAAGATAGCTTCTACCGATAGTCCTTGTGCACTGAGCAGATCTCTTAACCGTTTCAGGGCTTCCACCTGGATCTGGCGTACTCTCTCACGAGTGAGGCCTATCTCCTTACCGACATTTTCAAGCGTCGATGGCTCATAACCTAGCAAACCGAAACGACGGGCAAGCACTTCTCTCTGCTTGCTGTTGAGCTCGTCTAGCCAGCGTACGACAGACTTAGACATATCATCGTCTTGCACCTTGTAATCCGGGCCCACGCAATCATCATCGGCTAACACGTCCAGCAGTGCCTTGTCGTTGTCGCCACCCAGCGGGGTATCGACAGAGGTGATACGCTCATTGAGCTTCAGCATCTTACTCACATCGCTACTGGGCAAGTCTAACTGCTCGGCGATCTCTTCGGCGGTAGGCTCATGATCTAGCTTGTGCGCGAGTTCCCTAGCGGTGCGAAGGTAAACGTTGAGCTCCTTCACCACATGAATAGGTAGGCGAATGGTACGGGTTTGATTCATGATCGCACGTTCTATGGTCTGGCGGATCCACCAGGTGGCATAGGTGGAGAATCGAAAGCCACGTTCCGGATCGAACTTTTCGACGGCGCGGATCAAACCTAAGTTACCTTCTTCAATCAGATCCAATAAGGCTAAGCCACGATTGTTATAACGACGTGCAATTTTTACGACGAGTCTGAGATTACTCTCAATCATACGGTTGCGAGATTTTTCACAGCCTTTTAGGGCCTTGCGTGAGAAATAAACCTCCTCTTCCGCACTCAATAGGGGGGAAAATCCAATTTCACTTAAATACAGCTGAGTGGCATCTAAGTTCTTTTGTAAGTCATCTTGTACTTGCTGTTCTAGTTCTGCTTCTTTCAAAACCTCCTTGCTGTTGGTAACTGATAGATCAGACTCATTCTTAGACAAGTCAACCAAGGGCTCCGCCACGGCGGTAGATTGTTTACGACCCATAATATACTCTCCCAAATTTTACATGCTAATTTACTGCACTTTACTGTCCTCCAATTGCCAAAATGGCGCCTATAAAATTATGATTTAGGCAAAAATTTAAGTGGGTCAACGGATTTGCCGTGATACCGAATCTCGAAATGCAGCATCACTCTGTTGGTACCCGTTTGTCCCATTTTCGCCACCGTTTGTCCCGCGGTAACGAACTGCTTCTCTTTTACTAAGATCTTATCGGCATGGGCATAAGCACTGAGATAGTCATCGCTATGCTTAATGATCACCAGATTGCCGTATCCCCTTAGTGCATTTCCCGCATACACCACTCGCCCATCGGCGGCGGCCTGAATGCGATCGCCTCGGGATCCTGCGATCTTAATCCCTTTATTACCTTGCTCCTTGGTAGAGAATGTGCCGATCAACTTGCCTTTAACAGGCCAATGCCAGCGCTGAACCTTCTTGGGTAGGGTGCTACTGGGCTTGTGGATAACCCCGTTAAAATTTTGTTGACCAGTTGTTACAGCGTACGCAGATTTATCGCCCCGATCAAGCGATTTTTTCACCGGTGTCGTTTTACTGGCAGCCTCCTGCTGACTAGGTTTAACTGTTTGTTTAGGTTGATTTTTAACTGTGTCTTGCTGCGTTTTCTTGCTCGATAACTGAGTGCTACGCTGGGTTTTGCTATTTGTAACAGCGTTTGTCGATTTTAGCTTTAAAACCTGTCCTGGATAGATGGTATAGGGCTTGCGAAGCCCGTTATATCGGGCAATTTCGACAAAATCTTTGTTGGCCGCCCAGGCGATCGAATAGAGGGTGTCGCCGCGCCTGACCTTATAGTAGTCGGAGGTGAGGCCGCCTCGTTTATAGGCTTTTTTCACCGGCGAGTTAACGTTAACCACAGGAGCGGGAGAATGGGCCTGAAAACTACAGGCGTTCAGCAGACCGGCAAGCATCAAGACACATAGAATGCCGACAGACTTTTGAACAAGCTTTTGCAAAAACCTACACCGGCTCGGGGTGCTCAGCATGACAGCTCCCCTATTCCCTTTGCGCCAGCGAAAAACATGACAACCACCACTAGGCGAGTTCACCGTTAACCAGAGGGACAAACTTCACCATCTCGATAGTCTGCGAATGAAATTGCTCGCCTTGGCGCACCACGCGCATCAATTGTTGAACCTCGTCGCCGACAGGGATAACCAGCACGCCACCATCGGCCAACTGCTGGAGCAGCGCCTGAGGCACACTGCTGGCCGCGGCCGTCACCATGATGGCGTCGAAGGGCCCCTTGTTCGCCCATCCCTTCCAGCCGTCACCATATTTAAAGGAGACGTTATGCAGATCGAGCCGCTTTAGACGTTGGCGCGCCTGGATCTGCAGACTCTTGATGCGCTCGACAGTACAGAGCTCGTCCACCAATTGCGCCAATATAGCCGCCTGATAACCAGAACCTGTGCCTATCTCCAATACCCGTTTGGGATGCGACTCCAGCAACAGCTCCGTCATGCGCGCTACTATGTAGGGCTGAGAGATAGTTTGTCCCTGTCCTATGGGCAGAGCAGTATTTTCATAGGCCTTATGGCCCAGGGCCGCATCGAGAAACAGCTCTCTCGGCGTCTTCGCCACCACAGATAAAACATCGGCATTAACTATCCCCGCCCCCTGAAGGTGACGTGCCAGATTCAATGCCGCCGTTGTGGCTACCCCATTCATAATTGCTCTATCCATTGCTTTATCTTTGGTACTTGTTCAAATGCGGTGAGATCCACCGTCAATGGCGTCACCGACACATAGCCGTTGGCCACGGCATGAAAGTCAGTGCCTTCGCTGGCATCTTGCTCTTCACCCGGCGGACCCAGCCAAAATATCTCGCGTCCGGCCGGATCTTGCATGCGTACCATGCCCTCGGCCCTGTGTCTGGCGCCGAGGCGGGTCACCTTTATGCCCTTGATATCACTGAGCGGTAAGTCCGGCACATTCACATTTAAGATCTGGTCCGAAGCGATAGGGCTATCGATCAAGCCAGCCACTATCTTACAGGCGTAATGGGCTGCGCTGTCATAATGCTTCAGCTCTCGGCCCACAAGCGAGATGGCAATCGCCGGTAAGCCCAGAAAGCGCCCTTCCATCGCCGCCGCGACGGTGCCCGAATAGAGGGTGTCATCCCCCATATTCGCGCCGGCATTGATGCCAGACACCACGATATCCGGCTCATGGGTATAAAATTCGCGAATGGCCAGATGTACACAATCGGTTGGCGTACCACTGACGGAAATATAACCATTGTCTAACTTATTAATTCTCAAAGGGTTAGTCAAGGTTAGTGAATTACTGGCACCGGAGCAGTTGCGATCCGGACCGACAGTCATCACGTCAAAGTGCTTCGCCAGGGCATTGGACAGGGCCGCAATCCCCGGCGCCGTGATGCCATCATCATTGCTTACCAATATCTTAATCATGGGCTTCTTCACTCGCAGCGGCCTTTCTGGCCTGATATTCCCGCTCTTTGACATCTTGATAATTCACCAGCTCCCGCAGCACAGAGGTGGCAAAGCTACCGGCCGGTAGGGCGAACTTTATCACTATGACATCATCCTTTATTTCGTAACTCAGTTGCTGCGGCATAAGCAGCAGGGGGCGACGCTCCTGATTCAGACCAGCCTGCTCCAGGCCGGCAAGATCCTCAGGATACTGATCGCAAACACTCTGCTCAAAGGCTAACGCCTCGGCTTCGCTCAATGCCTGACCTCTGCCCCACATGGGCGCCGAGAGTTGAATGTCCTTCTGTGACAGACGGCCCATCAGCTCCTCGTCCCAGGGGTTGGCCACGAAATAGCTCTTGCTGCCGGCCAACATCACACAGTCGCCCTCGAGCGTGTTCAGCTCATGCTGGCGCAGTCTCTCGCTCACCAGCTGGTTAAAGAGATGAGAGCGCACCGCAGAGAGATAGATGCTGCGCTTATTTCTGTCTTTCACCTTCTTGCGTCCGCTGAGCATCAGGCGGCCAAAAGCGAGATTCTTGCCATCGTGGCCAAAGCGTTGCTCGCCAAAGTAGTTTGGCACGCCTGTAGCTTTAATCAGCTCGATGCGCCGCACCAAAGCGTCCATGTCAGACACCGCCCTTAAGGTCAGGGTGAAACGGTTACCCGCGAGGGCGCCGGTGCGCAGCTTCTTGCCGTGACGGGCACAGGAAAGCACGGTGAGCTGCTCGCTATTGAGCGACTGCCAGTCGGGCATACTCTTGCCGGGGATACGCACCCCGAACCACTGCTCAGTGATGGCGTGTCTATCTTTCTGGCCGGCAAAGGTCACCTCTTTAGGATGCACCCCGGCAAAACTTGAGAGCATGCGCGCCACATCGGCGGTATTTAACCCCTCTTTGCGAATGTGCAGCATATGATGCTCCCCCTCTCCTGTCGGAAGGAATGGCAAGAGCTCCTGCACGATAAAATCGCGATTAAAGGTTCTTAAGTCGGCGCTCGCCTCGGGCTGGCCATGCAAATAATGTAGTGGGGTCATAACTCTCTCTTATCTCGGGGAGGCGCACATCAGCACCACGGCTTCCACCGCTATCCCCTCTTTGCGTCCGGTAAAGCCGAGTTTCTCTGTGGTAGTGGCCTTTACATTGATCGCTTCAATGTCACTGTCTAAGTCACTGCTTAAACACTCGCGTATCGCTCGAATATGGGGCAGCATCTTAGGCGCCTGGGCGATGATGGTGACATCCAGATTACCAAGCCGATAGCCCTTATCGAGCGCCAACTGATAGCAGTGGCGCAGCAATACGCGGCTGTCGGCCCCTTTAAACTCTGGATCGGTATCGGGAAAATGTTTACCTATATCCCCAAGGGCCATGGCGCCAAGAATGGCATCTGAGATGGCATGAAGCACCACGTCACCGTCCGAGTGCGCGACCAGGCCGGTATCATAGGGGACTTCCACCCCGCCGAGGATAAGCGGTAACTCGCCGCCGAATTTATGCACATCGAAACCATGGCCGATACGTATATTCATCTACTTTTCACCTGTGTTCGAATTTAAATCACTCGCAGCCGCCTGCAGAAACAGCGCCGCCAGTTGCAAATCATCTGGATGGGTCACCTTGATGTTATCGAAGCGTCCACTCACCAATAGCGGCCGACCTCCGGCCCACTCCATCGCCGAAGCCTCATCGGTAATGGCAACATCCGCGGCCAGGGCATCATTAAGATTGTGCTTCAGGCACTGAACCGGGAACAGCTGGGGCGTCAGCGCATGCCAGAGGTTCTCCCGGCAGACTGTCTCTTGAATAGCTCCCCCTTCACCCGAGCGCTTCATGGTGTCGCGCACCGGCATCGCCAGGATGGCGCCCTGCTCAGCGCCAACATCTGTCTCGCAGGCGGCGATCAGCTTGTCGATATCCAAGGCACTCAGGCAGGGGCGCGCGGCATCATGCACGAGCGCCCAGGCATCACTCGGTGCCGCCTTGAGAGCGCTCAGCACAGAATCGGCGCGCTCTTTACCGCCGATGACTGTCATCAGCTTAGGATGGGCTGACTGGGTCAGTTTGGCAAAATACGTATCTTCAGGGTTCAGGGCAATAATCACCTGGGTGATGCGCGGATGTGCCAACAGCACATCTAAGGTATGTGCCAGGATAGGTTGATGATTTAACATCAGATATTGCTTTGGGATCTCGGCGCCCATTCGCGCGCCTATGCCGGCGGCGGGCACGATAGCAACCAGTTCTTGTATGCTACTTGTCATAGGTGTTAACTCGTGTCACTTTTAGGCGAAACCGTCTGAGGCTAGTGCTCGCCGATCTCGGCTTTACGCTGAGGCTCACCCACTACCCGAAAGAAGGTCTCTCCCTGTTTCACCATCCCCAGCTCGTTGCGGGCGCGTTCTTCAAGCGCCTCGGTACCGCGTCTAAGGTCGAGAATCTCTTCTTTGAGTACCTGATTTCGTTCGATGAGTTTGGCGTTACTCTCGCGCTGCAACTTGATCTGTTCCTGCAGCTGAAAAGATTCGGGAAGGCTATTTTGTCCCCACCAGAGTCGATACTGGAGCAGACCAAGCAGCATAAACATGGCGATAAGAAGTCGCTTCATCCTTAATGGGCTTTATCTCTGTTAAAAGGCTGAACTGATATTACAACAAAAAAGGCCACCAAGTGGTGGCCTTTTACCAAATTAACCGTAAAAAAACTCGGTTATGCTTGACCTTTGATCTCGCTACGGCCCTTGTAAGGAGCCTTTTCACCTAACTGCTCTTCGATACGTAGCAGTTGGTTGTACTTAGCAACACGGTCACTACGACACAGAGAGCCGGTCTTGATTTGGCCAGCCGCTGTCGCTACCGCCAGATCCGCGATGGTCGCATCTTCGGTTTCGCCGCTGCGGTGAGAGATAACCACTGTGTAACCAGCATCTTTCGCCATGCGAATTGCCGCCAGCGTCTCAGTCAAAGAACCGATCTGGTTGAACTTAATCAGGATTGAGTTAGCGATCTTGTTCTCGATACCACGGCTTAGGATCTTAGTGTTGGTTACGAACAGGTCGTCACCCACCAGCTGGATCTTGTCGCCCAGGATTTGAGTCTGGTATGCCCAGCCATCCCAATCTGACTCGTCCAAGCCATCTTCGATAGAAACGATTGGGTACTCTTCGGTCAGTGACTTAAGGAAGTCAGAGAAACCGTTTGAGTCAAATACCTTACCTTCACCAGACAGGTCGTACTGACCGTCTTTGTAGAACTCAGAGGCTGCACAGTCAAGAGCCAGAGTAACGTCTTCACCCAGCTTGTAACCGGCTTTTTCGACTGCAACCTTAATCACAGCAAGCGCATCGGCGTTAGAGGCCAGGTTAGGCGCGAAACCACCTTCATCACCCACAGCCGTATTAAGGCCTTGCTCTTGCAGTACCTTCTTCAGGTTATGGAAGATCTCGGCACCCATACGCAGCGCTTCACGGAAGCTCTTAGCACCAACAGGCTGAACCATGAACTCCTGGATATCAACGTTGTTGTCGGCGTGCTCACCACCGTTAAGGATGTTCATCATAGGTACAGGCATAGAGTACTGGCCTGGGGTACCGTTTAGCTCTGCGATGTGCGCGTATAGTGGCATGCCTTTGAAGGCAGCTGCAGCTTTCGCAGCAGCCAGAGACACGGCCAGGATAGCGTTCGCGCCTAGCTTGTCTTTGTTTTCAGTGCCATCCAGGTCGATCATGATCTGATCCAGCTCGGCTTGCGCCGTCGCATCTTTACCCAGTAGGGCATCACGGATCTGACCATTGATGTTAGCCACAGCAGTCAGTACGCCTTTACCCATGTAACGGCTCTTGTCACCATCACGTAGCTCTAGTGCTTCGCGGCTACCGGTAGAGGCACCCGATGGTGCAGCTGCCATGCCTACGAAACCGCCATCTAGATGCACTTCCGCTTCAACCGTTGGGTTACCGCGTGAATCCATGATCTCGCGACCAATGACATTGATAATTTTAGCCATAATTTCCTCGACTCTAAGTTTAAGATTTAAGTTTAAAAGTTAATGCAAAACTAAAATTCTTATCGCTAAATTTACATCATCTGAAACAAAAAATTCGCCTCCGAGACTCGGAAGCGGCTCTTGTATAAAGATTAGTCTAAATCGCGTTTCTGGTACGCAACGGCTGCAGCAACGAAACCTTGGAACAATGGCTGACCATCGCGAGGTGTTGATGTAAATTCAGGGTGGAACTGACCCGCCACAAACCATGGGTGGTTAGGTAGTTCAATCATTTCAACCAGCTGACGGTCTGTCGACAGACCGCTGAATACCAAGCCGGCTTTCTCTAAACGTTCTCTGTATGTGTTATTCACTTCGTAACGATGACGGTGACGCTCTACACAGGTCAGTCCCTTGTAGGCTTCTGCCGCCTTAGTACCTTCGACCAGATGACACAGCTGCGCGCCTAGACGCATGGTGCCACCAAGATCTGATTCTTCATGACGTTGCTCGATATTACCTTTTTCGTCAATCCATTCTGTGATCAAGCCCACAACTGGGTGCGGCGTGTCTTTGTTGAACTCGGTTGAATGCGCATTTTCTAAACCAGCCACGTGACGAGCGAACTCGATCAGCGCCACTTGCATACCCAGACAGATACCGAAATACGGCAGGTTGTTCTCACGGGCATACTGAGCCGCCATGATCTTACCTTCTACGCCGCGCTCACCAAAACCACCCGGTACCAGGATACCATCGAGACCTTCCAGCACTTCTGTGCCCTTGGCTTCGATGTTTTGTGAATCGATATACTTGATGTTAACCGATACGCGGTTAAACAGACCCGCATGTTTCAGCGCTTCGTTCACCGACTTATAGGCATCTGGTAGTTCAGTGTACTTACCGACCATACCGATAGTGATTTCACCGGTTGGGTTGGCTTCTTGATAGATCACATTTTCCCACTCAGACAGATCGGCTTCTTTACACTCTAGGCCGAAACGCTTGGTGACTAGGTCATCTAAGCCTTGCGCCTTCAACAGAGCCGGGATCTTATAGATGCTATCGACATCTTTCAGTGAAATAACCGCACGCTCTTCGACGTTACAGAATAGCGAAATCTTCGCCTTTTCATTAGATGGGATCGCACGGTCACCACGGCAAACCAATACGTCTGGTGCGATACCGATTGAGCGCAGCTCTTTCACCGAGTGCTGGGTAGGTTTGGTCTTCACTTCGCCCGCCGCGCCTAGGAAAGGCACCAGGGTCAAATGCATAAATAGGGTACGGTCACGGCCGAGTTCTACGCCTAACTGACGAATAGACTCAAGGAAAGGCAATGACTCGATATCACCAACGGTACCGCCGATCTCTACGATCGCCACGTCGTGCCCTTCTCCGCCCTCAAGCACTTTCTCTTTAATCGCATTGGTGATGTGTGGGATCACCTGAATGGTAGCCCCTAAGTAGTCGCCGCGACGCTCTTTGCGCAGCACTTCTTCGTAGATACGACCCGTAGTGAAGTTGTTACGACGGTTCATCTTGGTACGGATGAAACGCTCGTAGTGACCCAGGTCAAGGTCAGTTTCAGCACCATCTTCGGTGACGAATACTTCACCGTGCTGGGTTGGGCTCATGGTACCCGGATCCAAGTTAATATAAGGATCCAGCTTCATAATGGTTACGTTAAGGCCCCGAGCCTCTAAAATTGCCGCCAATGATGCTGCTGCAATGCCTTTACCTAGTGATGAAACCACGCCACCAGTAACGAAGATATACCTTGTAGTCATGCTGAACCTGAGAAAATGAGTTGGAAATATGTGCTTGTAAGAAAGCACTAGGACGGGGCGTTATTATATCAAAGCCCTTTGGATTCGACAAATAGGTAACAGCAACTATTTTAGCCTTTTAAGGGATCATTTCGCTTGACTTGCTCCCAATAGGCATCCAGTTCCTCAAGGGTATGCGCCTGCATGGGTTTGTCCGCCTGGGCTGCTAGGACCTCCACACCACGAAAGCGATGTTCAAACTTGTTGGTCGCCCGGCGCAGCGCCTGCTCAGGGTCCAGCTTAAGATGCCTGGCCAGATTCACCACGGCAAACAACAGATCACCCAGCTCATCCTCCATCTTGTCGCTATCCTGGGCCGCGACCTCCACCATCACCTCGTCAAGCTCCTCATGGATCTTGGCCACCACAGGCCCTAAGTCGTTCCAGTCGAAGCCCACAGTTGCCACCCGGCGCTGTACCTTGGCCGCGCGGGTCAAGGCTGGCAGTGCCCTTGGAATATCATCCAGCACCGAATGCAGCGAGCGCCCGGCGCGCTCCTTGGCCTTGATGCTCTCCCAGGTCTCGCGCACCGTCTTGCTTGAGGCCTGACTCATCTCGCCAAATACGTGGGGATGACGCTCGGTGAGCTTAGTGCAGATCTTCTCCACCACCTGCTCAAAATCGAACCTGCCCTGCTCTTTACCCAACTGACAGTAGAAGATCACCTGAAACAGCAGATCGCCGAGTTCCCCGGGGAGCTCACCCAGGGCGCCGCGCTCTATGGTGTCGGCCACCTCGAAGGCTTCTTCCAGCGTGAAGGGCACTATGGTCTGATAGCTCTGTGCCTTGTCCCAGGGGCAACCCGTCTGCGGGTCTCTGAGCCGCTCCATGATGGTCAGCAGCCTTTGGATGTCTGATTTGCTCTGCATCGTTTACCTCATCAAAAAGGCGGCCTGGGCCGCCTCTAATTACGCTTTATAGGCTGTCATTACAGCTTAGAGGCGTCTCGCCTCGATAACGCCGCTGACCTGAGACAACTTGGCAATCACCCGAGACAAGCCTTCTAGGTTGTACAGCTCAAGCTCCAGCTCGATAGCCGCAGTCTGGGTCTTTACATCCGACGATGAACTCATGGCCAGCACGTTTGATTTCTCCGCCGCCAGCACTGAAGTGAGATCCCTCAGCAAGCCGCTGCGATCATTGGCCAGCACCTTGAGCTTGAGCTTATAACCGCCGGAATAGTTCTCACCCCAGACCACATCGACGCTGCGCTCGGGATGCACCCGCATCAGCTCCTTCACCTGTTCACAATCGGCTCGGTGAACCGAGATCCCCCTGCCCTTAGTGATAAACCCGAAGATCTCATCTCCCGGCACCGGCTGACAACACTTGGCAATATGACTGAGCAGGTTACCTACGCCATTCACCTCGACCTGGCCCTTGCCTTTACCGGTGGAACGCGCCTGATTCTTCTTCAGCAGATCTTCCAGCGCCTCCTCTTCGGAGACCTCGTTGACCCGCATACGGCTCTGTACGTGGTTGACCACCTGGTTGAGCCTGACGTCACCGCCGCCGATACCGGCCAGCAAATCGTCCATGCCCACCATGTTAAAGCGTTCCACCGCACTGTGAGCATCTTTCAGTGTCAGGCCTGAACGTGCCAGTTCGGCCTCGAGCATCTCGCGGCCGGCGACAATATTCTTGTCCCTGTCCTGCTGCTTGAACCAATGCTGGATCTTAGAGCGGGTGCGCGATGCCTTGATATAGCCCAGGTTAGGGTTAAGCCAGTCGCGCTTAGGGTTAGGATGCTTGGAGGTGATGATCTCTACCCGTTCACCTGTTTCGACCTGATAGGTAAAAGGCACGATGCGGCCATCGACCTTGGCACCGATACACCTGTGGCCCACCTGGGAGTGAATATAGTAGGCGAAATCCAACACGGTCGAGCCCATGGGCAGATCCACCACGTCACCGTTTGGCGTAAACACATAGGCCCTGTCTTCGAACACCTGGCTGCGCACCTCGTCCACCAGGTTGCCGCTCTCGGCCACATCTTCCTGCCACTGCAGGATCTTACGTAGCCAGTTGATCTTCTCTTCGTAGCCGCTCTGCTTGCCTGTGGTGCCCTCTTTATACTTCCAGTGGGCGGCCACCCCCAGCTCGGCATCTTCATGCATCTGCTCGGTACGGATCTGGATCTCCACCGTCTTGCCCTCTGGCCCTACGACTATGGTGTGGATCGACTGATAGCCATTGGGTTTAGGGTTGGCCACATAATCGTCGAACTCTTTAGGAATATGATGCCAGAGCGTGTGTACCACACCCAAGGCGCCGTAGCAGTCCTGCAGACGCTCGGTAACGACTCGCACCGCGCGCACATCGAAGAGTTCATCGAAGGTAAGATCTTTACCGCGCATCTTCTTCCAGATGCTGTAGATATGCTTGGGCCTGCCATAGACCTTGGCGCGGATCTGCTCTTCGTCCAATCGCTGCTGCAACTGGTTAACGAAGTTATCTATATAGGTCTCGCGATCCATCCGCTTGCCATCGAGCTGCTTAGCAATGTCCTTGTAGATCTCAGGGTGCAGATAGCGAAACGAGATATCTTCCAGCTCCCACTTGAGCTGACCTATGCCAAGGCGGTTGGCCAGGGGCGCATAGATGTCGGCGATCTCCCGCGCCAGTAACACACGGGTCTCCTCGTCGGCGTTCTTAACCTCACGCAGCAGACAGATACGCTCAGCCAGCTTGATCACCACGGCGCGGACATCCTCCACCATGGCCAGCAACATCTTACGTATGTTATCTATCTGGGGTTCGGCGTTACGGCTCTGCTCGTTGACCTTGAGGGCCCCAATGGCTTCCATGGTGACCACGCTATTGACCAGGGTGGTGAGCTTGTCGCCAAACAGCTCAAGTATCTGCTCCTCGGTCAGCAGGCCAGCATCGAACACCACGAAGATCACCGCTGCCTGCAGGGTCTCGATATCCATGTTGAGCGGCGCCAGGATCTCGATCAGCTCGCGGGCACGGCCGATCAGCAGGGTATCGTTAGCATCATGTTTCGCCACCAGCGCCTCGATCTGCTTAATCAGCGCGAGTAAGGTGCTGGCGTCATCGGCGTCACTCAGATAACGATTAACCCACTCGGTCAATTGAAAATCTGTGTCTTTAAAATGTGCTTCTCTAACAGATACCATCTACTGCATGTCCTATTACTTGATTGCTTGCCCCTAAAAGCGTTCGACCCCGGCCTAAATAAGCGCCATATGACATCGCCAATAATGAACTCACTATCTTGGGGATTCCCTCGCCAAAGTCAAATGATATACGCCGACTATTTGCGCGCTTAGGCCAAGATTAACAACTATTTACCCAGCTCAAACAAGGCCATTGCCTCGATATGATGTGTCTGGGGAAACATATCGATGAGGCCGAGTCGACTCAGCACATATCCCTGGGCGAGCAAAGGCTCACAGTCTCTGGCCAGACTCACCGGGTTACAGGAGATATAGACGATCGCCTTGGGCTTCATCTTCTTTAACCATTGTAGACTCTCATAGGCGCCGGCTCTGGCAGGATCCAGCAGTAACTTATCGATACGCCCGAGCCAAGGTGCACCGGATAGATCCGCGCTAAGATCCCCATGATAAAACTCCGCGCCCTCGACGCCGCTCGCACCGGCATTTAGTCTTGCCTGAGCCACCATGGCTTCGACCCCCTCGACACCCACCACCTGGGCGCCAGCCTTGGCCAGCGGCAGGGTAAAGTTACCCACGCCGCAGAAGAGATCCAGCACCCGCTCGCCGGGCTGAACCTGCAGCCAGTCGATGGCCTGAGTCACCATCTGCTGATTGATCTCACCATTGACCTGGATGAAGTTGCCCGGCGAAAAGCCAAGCTGACTGCCATCCTCTAGCCGATAGAAAGGCAGGCCCTCGTCGCCCCAAAGGGTCTCAAGCCTGCTTTCGTCGTCGAGCAATATCACCCTTACCCCATGCTGCTCGCCAAAGGCTGCTAGCAAGGCTTTATCCTTGTCATTCAAAGGGCTGGTGATACGCAGCACCACACCAGGGCCCGAGTCGACTGACAGTAGCTCCACATGGCCCAGACTACGCTTGGCACTCAGGCGGTTAAGGCATTGATTGAGCGGCGCGATAAGATCTGACAGCGACTTAGCCAGCACGGGGCAGGCATCTATGTTAACCACCTCACTGCTGGCCAGGGCACGAAACCCCAGGTTGAGCCGCTTACTATCGCGCTGATACTGGGTAGCCAGACGGGCGCGGCGGCGATAGTGCCAGCCCTCGCCACTCAGCGGTTCACTCATGGCCTGCGGCTGGTTGCGGCCCAGCTTATTAATCAGGTTCTCAAGCGCATCTTGCTTAGCGGCACGCTGGGCAGAGAGCTCAAGATGTTGCAGGTCGCAGCCGCCACAGCGGCCATAATAAGGACAACTAGGGGCGATACGCGCCTCGCTGGCGGTCTCGACCTTGATCAGCTTCGCCTTGGCGTGACGCTTCTTCTGCTCTGTTATCTGCGCCGTTACCGTTTCACTGGGCAGGGCGCCGGGAATAAAGACGATTTTTCCCTGATGCTCGGCTATCCCCGCCCCTAGGTGATCCAGCTGGCTCACATGGAAACTTTGCTTGGCCTGGGTTTGTTGTGTCTTGCGGGGTTTAGCTTTATAAAATTGTGCCATTTAGGCCTCTAAAACAATAAAAATACTAGTAAAGACTGCACAAAGTCTGGCACTCTAATGTAACCTATATCCATCGTAGATAAATAATACCAACTCAATGAATAGTGCAGACAATATGACTAAATACAGCCTGAGAGCCTGGGTTCTCGTGCTGGCCTTAGCGCCCACTATTTTGGTTGGTATTTTGCTTGGCAGCTATTTTACCATAAATCGTTTCTATGAGCTGGAAGAAAGCTTAATCGAGCGCGGCGGTAACATCATCGAGCCGCTGGCCATCTCGGCCGAGATAGGCCTGGAAACTAAGAATTTCGAGACCACCAAGCGACTGCTCACCTCGGTACAGCTCAACAAATCCAACCTGGTGCAGTTTATTGCCATCTTCGACACCAGTAACCGGGTGATAGTGACCTCGCATCACTATAAGAGCCACGAATTTATGCGCTACAACGAGCCCATAGATTCGCTGCAAACCACAGAGGTGGAGCAGTTTGGCGATAGCATCATCATGCGCAGCCCCATCTTCTCCAGCCAGCGCGAACTTGTGGTCAGCCCCTACGACAGCAACACCATGGCCCAGCAGGTCAACTCCGCCAAACTCGGCTATATCGCCGTGTTACTCAACAAAGAAAATGCCCTGCTGGAACAGCACAGGGCCGCGGTGGCCGCCTTTATCATCGTCCTTATCGGCGTGCAGCTTAACCTATTATTTACCTTTCGCCTGGTGAAAAACGTCACCCACCCCATCACCGAGATGGTGCGCGTGGTGGCCAAGATCCGCGAGGGTAAGTTGGATACCCGGGTCGACGGCAACCTGATCGGTGAACTGGACCTGCTCAAGCGCGGCATCAACGCCATGGCCGGTTCCTTGTCGGAATACCACGAGGAGATGCAGCAGAATATTGACCAGGCGACCTCGGATCTGCGGGAAACCCTAGAGCAGATAGAGATCCAAAACGTCGAGCTGGATCTGGCCAAGAAACGCGCCCTAGAGGCCAGCCGTATCAAGTCTGAGTTTCTGGCCAACATGTCCCACGAGCTGCGTACGCCGCTCAACGGGGTGATAGGTTTCGCCAAGCAGCTATTAAAGACACCGCTGCACGCCAGCCAGCAGGACTACATCAAGACCATAGAAAAGAGCGCCACCAACCTGTTGGGGATCATCAACGACATCTTAGACTTCTCCAAGCTGGAGGCGGGCAAGATGGAACTGGAGAACATGCCCTTTGCCCTGCGCGAGCTGATCGACGACACCATCTCACTGCTGGCCAACAGCGCCAAGGATAAAGATCTCGAACTTGTGGTGGATATAGAGCCGAGCATCAACGACAACGTCTCCGGCGATGCCCTGCGGGTCAGCCAGGTGATCACTAACCTGGTGGGCAACGCCATCAAGTTTACCGACAGCGGTAGCGTGCACCTCAAGATGCGCCTGACCAGCGAAGAGACTGACAAGGTCAATGTCCGCTGTGAGATCACCGATACAGGCATAGGCATAGACAAGCCACATCAGGCGCAGCTGTTCCAGGCCTTCGGCCAGGCAGACTCCTCCATCTCGCGCCGCTTCGGCGGTACCGGCCTGGGCCTGATTATCACCAAACGTCTGCTCAACCGTATGGGCGGTCAAATCGGCTGCATCTCGGCGCCGGGTAAGGGCTCTACCTTCTGGTTCACCCTACCTCTCAAGCTGAGTTCCTACCCTATCAGTCAGCCGCTGGAAACCGATAAACTCATCGACAAGACGGTGCTCTTGTTCGAGCCAAGGGAGCTGTCACGCAAGGTCCATGAGAGCCTGCTTAGCCACTGGGGCATGCAGAGTGTCAGCATCACGACCCCGGAAGATCTGGCCCGTGTCGCCGGCGAAGAGGGACGTCACTTCGACTATGCCATCATCAGCTGTAACGATCTGGCCAGTAGCCCTAACCTGCTCAACGTGCTGAATAAGATTGCCAAGATCAGCAACTATACCCTCTACCTGTACAGCAGCACCGAAAGCACCGCCAAGATGAGCCTGATCCAGCCCACTGTAGACAAGGTGATGCAGGCACCGGTTGGCGAGCGCGCCCTGGCGGTGACACTGATCAACCCTCACCGCGCCCAATTCGAAGCCATGCCGTTCCAAGAGGCGATCAAAGAGACCCAGGAACGCGAACCCATGAGCGTATTGGCTGTGGATGACAACCCCGCCAACCTCAAGCTGATTAAGACCCTACTCAAGGAGCTGGTCACTCAGGTTACTGTTACCGACAACGGCCAGGAGGCGATAGAGATCACCAAGGCCAAGAGCTTCGATCTCATCTTCATGGATATTCAGATGCCGGGCACCGACGGTTTTAGCGCGACCAAGCAGATACGTGAGCATTCGCTCAACCGCAACACTCCCATAGTCGCCGTGACCGCCCATGCCATCGCCGAAGAGCGCGAGCGTATCGATCAGAGTGGCATGGATGGCTACTTGCCAAAGCCTATCGATGAGGCGGCGCTCAAGAGCGTGATTAGCCGCTGGAAGACCCGACCGCAGTTTACCCATTTCGACCAGCACACCCTCAATTGGGATCTCTGTGTGACCCAGGCCAACCAGAAGACCAATCTGGCGCTGGAGATGCTACAGATGCTGGTCGACTCACTGCCCGAGACCCGCGATAACATCTCGGGCGCCCTCGAAAGGCAAGACAGCCAGGCCATGGTCAGCCATGTCCACAAGCTACACGGCGCCAGCTGCTACTGCGGCGTGCCGACCACGCAGCGACTCTGTCGAGAGATTGAACAGTCACTCAAGCAAAATGCCGATGTCGATCTCGTCGAGCCGGAAATACTTGAGTTACTTGACGAGCTTTCTAAGGTAGAATCGGCCGCAAATCAAGTAATAGCCCAGTTATCTATGGATGTGATCGATGAGTAATAAACCCGGGTTTTTCAAGCGCCTCAAGGCCCTCGAACTGGAACAGAAGAAGCTGTTCGCCATCGCCCTTTGCCAACGCATGTACCCCAACTATCAGCTGTTCAGCGAAGTCTGCGAGTTTGGCGACCCACAGGTGCTCGATACCGTGCTCAACCTGCTGTGGCAATCTATGTACGATCAGAAGCTGAAGCTCAACATCGACCTCTACCTGGAGCGTCTGGATCTCAACACCCCAGAACCCAGCGATTTCGATGTCTATGGCGTCTACCCTGCCATGGATGCGGCCGTCGCCCTCACCTCACTGCTCAGCGCCCTGCAGAGCAAGGTGGAAGACGATATCACCAACATCAGCAAGCTCTCATCCGCCACGGTAGCCAACTATATCGAGGCCACCCTAGAAGATGAGATGGATGAAGCGGCGCTGGACGAGCACATCTTCAATCACGAGGTGATGCAGGAAGAGAAGGCACTGCAGGCCTCTTTACTGGAGATCATCGAAGAGAACCCTAAGATCACCGCCGACTTCGTCAAGGCGCTGCGCAAGGAGGTTGTCCAGGCAGGCGTATCCAACATAGGTATCTCGGCGGGCGCCTAATGCGCAAACTTATCTACCAGGGATTTGTATTGACCAACCCCGATGGGTTAACCAATACCTGGTGCCTCGCCATAGGGGAGCAGCGACGCGTCGGCTCCCTGTTTGAACTCAGGCGCCAGCTCCATTTCTACCTGGAGCTGGGCATCCTACCGCCGCCCAAGCCGCTGCAAAGACGATCAGGCCCTAAGCATTAGACTTTAGCGTTATAGGGACACGACCGGCTAAGTGGTAACCTAATAGCCATAACAGTTTTTAGGATAAGCGCCACTCAGACTCAAGCCAAGGAAGTCGTCTCCCTATGTTATCCACTCTCTCGCCACTCTTTGTCGTATTTGGCATTATGGTCACTGGCTTTGTCGTGCAGAAAGCCCGGCTACTGCCCGAAGGCAGCGACAATGTGCTCAATCAATATGTCTATTACATCGCCTTTCCGGCGATCATGATGATAGTGCTGGCCGAAACCCCAATCGAGCAGATCGCCAACTGAGGCTTTATTGGCGGTTATAGCCTGGCCATGACCCTGATTTACCTGCTCACCGGCCTGCTCTCCCTCTGGTTACAACCCAAAGAGAAGCCCCTCGCCGCCATCCGGGCCCTCAATACCACCTTCGGCAACACCTCCTTTATCGGCATCCCGCTGATGATGATGCTGTTTCCCGGCGATCAGCTGGCGTTGGCCGCGGCTGCCCTGGCCAGCCTTTTATCTGTAACCGTATTTGCCATAGTGTTGGCCCAACTGGCACTGTTTCAGGGCCAGACAGACAGCGCACTCAAGACGGTAGTGTTAGCCCTCATCCAAAACCCCATCATATTGGGCAGCCTGGCCGGGGTTGCAATATCAGCCGCCCATATAGAGCTGTACCGCCCCATCGCCGAGATCATCAGGCAATTTGGCATGACCTCCAGCCCCTGCGCCCTGTTTGCCATCGGCATGGTGCTCTGCAAGGCCAATCAGGGGGGGAGAAACGCCGCCGGCATACAATCGCGTCTGGCTGAACTCACCCTGCTCAACCTGAGTAAGCTATTGCTACAGCCATTGTTAGCCTACTTGTTGCTCGGCACCCTAGGAGTAAACGGACAACTATTGGAAATGGGCGTGATTCTGGCCGCCCTGCCGACCGCCGCCAGCGTCTACCTACTGGCCCACAGGTTTAACGTAGGTGCCACCAGTAGCGCCCAGACCATCAGCTTAGGAATAGTGATTAGCTTTGCCACCATTCCACTGCTGCACCATTGGCTCGGCTCGGCCACCGCCAGCGTGTTTTAACGGATAAAAAGCACACAGGTATTTACTGTATAAAAATTCAGTATATACTGTGCATGAATACAGTACTTTGTAAAAGGATGTCATCATGCTTTGTCAGCTCAGCATCAATAACTTTGCCATTGTCCGCTTTTTAGAACTCGACTTTAAGTCTGGAATGACCAGCATCACAGGCGAAACCGGTGCGGGGAAATCGATTGCCATCGATGCCCTGGGTCTGTGCCTGGGTAACCGCGCCGATGCCAACACGGTCCGCCCCGGGGCCAGCAAGGCCGAAGTCAGTGCCCGCTTCGCCCTCAGCGATATCCCGCTGGCCAAACGTTGGTTAGAGGACAATGATCTCGAGCTTGACGATGAATGTATCCTGCGCCGCACCATAGGCAGTGACGGCCGCTCACGGGCTTACATCAACGGTAACCCGGTTCCCCTCAATCAGATGCGCGCCCTGGGCCAGCTGCTTATCGGCATTCACGGTCAACATGCCCATCACGCCATGTTAAAGAGTGAGCATCAACTCACCCTGCTCGACAGCTACGCCAACCACAAGATGCTGCTCGAGGCCTGCAGCGCCAGCTACCAGCGCTTTAAGCTGATCCAGAAGGAACTTAGCCAGCTGCAGCAGTCGCAGCATGAGCGCATCGCCCGTAAACAGCTGCTGCAATATCAGGTCGAGGAGCTCGACGAGTTTGCCCTGGGCGAAGAGGAGTTTGAAGAGATAGAGGCCGAGCATAAGAAGTTGGCCAATGGTACGGCGCTTATCCAAGCCTGCCAACGCACCCTCTATCTGCTGCAAGACAGCGAAGAGGGCACCATCGAATCGCTACTCAACATGAGCCTAGATCAGGCCCAGGAGCTCGAAGGTTATGACCCTGAGCTAAAAGGCGTAGGCAACATGCTCAACGATGCCCTGATCCAGGTGCAGGAGAGCAGCAGCGAACTACAAAGATACTTAGACAGGCTGGAACTGGACCCGGATCACTTTGCTGCGCTGGAGCAACGCCTGTCTAAAATCATGATGCTGGCGCGCAAGCACCATGTGAACGCCAAAGATCTCTATCAGCATCATCAGGCACTGAGCCAGGAGCTCAGCGAGCTAGACTCGGATGAGGAGAAACTCGATGAGATCGCCCAGCAGCTTGAAAGCTGCCGTGAGAGCTTTATCGCTCATGCCCAAAAACTCAGTCAGAGCCGTCAGCGCTATGCCAAGGAACTGGACAAGCAGGTTACCCGCTCTATCCATGAGCTGAGCATGCCCAAGGGCAAGTTTGTTATTGACGTGCAGTTTAACCCCGAAATGATGTCACCCAACGGCTGTGACACTGTGGAGTTTAAAGTGACTACCAATCCAGGGCAGCCATTGCAGCCCATCGCCAAAGTGGCCTCGGGCGGCGAGCTGTCGCGTATCGGACTGGGCATTCAGGTGATCACCGCCAAGAAGGTTGCCACCCCGACCCTCATCTTCGACGAGGTCGACGTGGGGATCTCGGGCCCGACCGCGGCCGTGGTGGGCAAGATGCTGCGCGCCTTAGGCGAGTCAACACAGGTACTCTGTGTGACCCACTTGCCCCAAGTGGCCGGTAACGGTCATCAGCATATGTTCGTCAACAAACAGAGCAAGGCCGGGCAAACTGAGACCTCTATGGTGCCACTGGACAAGCACCAACGCATCGAAGAACTGGCTCGCCTGCTGGGCGGCGATGTCATCACCAACAATACCCTGGCCAATGCCAAAGAGCTACTACAAGGCTAAGCCAAATAGACCAAAGAATTAACCACCATTAGGCTGGTTAGTAAGCAAAGCGCGGCAATATCTTAGCCGCGCTTTTCATTTCATTATTCCGGCAGAAGAGATGACTGTTACGTGTCTCACCAACAAGCCTTACGGAGTAATTTTTGCGTTTGTTTGCGCAAAAAGTAGTGGCTGTGATAGATTCATTACTTTACTGTCAATACGATAAATAAAGCCACAAGGATTTGAAATGCGATACTTTTTTCGCGCTCTGAAATGGATATTACTGACACTGCTACTCATTCCCGTCGGCGGCTATCTCATCTTACTCTTGGTCAATCTGCAAGATAGCGAGCCATCAGCTCAGGCGAGCGCCTATCTTGAGCAGGTAAACGCCGAAGAGACCGCCTTGAGTCAGCATCTTGAAAACAATCCTTATCTTTACGCCTTTGGCTTTGATGTGCCGAAAGATGATGACCCGATGGCGGTCGGGCTAAAACGCTATCAGGCGCTCAAACAACTTGGTGTTTTAGAAAGGCCAAAAAAGACTGTCGACGAAAAATTCGAGCGTCCCGAATGGCCAATTACCACTTGCCTCAAACAAGAAGGCTATCTTGATGACTGTGCAGCCCTATTGGCCGAGACAGAGACACTAAGAGCCACACTCAATGACTATACCTGGCTGGTTGAGCGCTACCGCACCCTACTCTCCCTCGGTCATTGGCAGGATGATACCCTTTTCAACATGTATAGCGATCTTCTACCTATCCAACATCTGATCGCCGCACAGCAGCTATACCTTGTCGATGCCTACATCAATGGCACGGATTCAACCTCCCTTATTACCGCCATAGACAAAGATATGCAGTTCTGGCAGCAGGCAGCCGAACGAATCAATATGCTAGGTAATAAATTCCTAGCCATCTCGGCGCTCAAGCAAAACATGAAGCTGGGCGAGCTGCTCGTTAGTCAAATGCGAACAGAGGATAAAGATACTAGCTTACCTAGCCTTTGGCTGGCCCCCACTGCAGGAGACGTGCTATCCCTTGAGCGAGCCAAACGTGGCGAATGGCACTTCCTGACTAAGATGACACAATCATATGAGGCGGGTGAAGACGCAAGCATCACCGCTAAGGTCACCGAGGCTCTGCTTATGCCACTGTTGCAACAACAGGATACCGCCAACCGCTACGCCAACTTCTTAACGGGTGAGGCAGACATCAAGCCCTGCCCCGATGACCTCTCGCTATCGACCCTCAAAGAGTACGCCTATAACCCCATGGGAAAATTTATTCTCTGCTCTGGCATCTCCTCATTTGAGAGTTATCAGGCAACGGCTAACAAGGTGGAATCGCTGCGCGCCGAGCTGGTTACCCGCTTAACGACTCCTGCTATCTCAGCAGAGATGAAGACTAAGGCTAGTGAAGAAGCTAGGGATAACTCGCCAGAATAACTAGCCCGCAATTTCTTTTTCCGTCATCACAGCTCATCCCCTGACCAGCTTCAGGGGATATGAAATGCCAAAAAGTTTTTGCGCTAAAATGCTATTCCGGAAGACGATCGAAACCCGGCACAGATGAGAGCGCCTCTCCCCACTTTGCCTTTTCGGCCAAGAAAAGCTTTGCCATCGGCGCTATAGGCACCTCAACGTCCAGACAGCCAGCCGGCACTACCAGATTGAACTCATCGAGCCGATAGGGCATTGGCGAGCCACACACCTTACAGAAGCAGCGCCTATGTCGACTATTAGCCAGCTGAAAATGTTGCAGCAAGGCTTCACCCCGCCGCCAGTTGAGCACAAGATGATGAGAAAATAGATTGGCACCATGGAGCGAGCCCGTGCCCTTCTGACAACGATGACAATGACACAGATAAAAGGCATCGAAGCGGCCCACCAAGCTAAAGGCCACCCCACCACAGAGACAGCTACCACTGAACTCAACTTCCGACCTGTTTTGATTAAGGCTCTCATCATCCATAACCTGTCTCCTGTTGCCTGAAAGCGACTAATACCAATCGTAATAAACAATTTATCATTCTAGCTTGTTAAAACGCTCGATAACTGTATTAGTATTTTTAATTGTAGAATAACTACTTATCTAAAAATCTTGCTTTGTTCTCAAGCGTTTTTCCTGCGCTATTTC